>SKKR01000307.1 GCA_007123655.1 Thermomicrobiaceae bacterium | reverse complement strand
GATGAGATAGACAAGATTGCCCGGAAGGGCGATAACCCGTCGATCACCCGGGATGTATCCGGCGAGGGTGTTCAGCAGGCGTTGCTCAAGATCATCGAGGGCACGGTCGCGAACGTGCCACCTCAGAGCGGGCGCAAGCATCCCCATCAGGAGTACATTCAGATCGATACCAACAACATCCTGTTCATCTGTGGCGGGGCGTTCGAAGGTCTGGAAGAGGTTGTCCGCAAGCGAGTCGGCAAGACAAATACGTTCGGCTTCGCCGCCGAAACCAACGGAACCGGTGTGGGCGAAGATGAGAGCGTACTGAAGTACGTCACGCACGATGACCTGCTGGAGTACGGGCTCATCCCTGAGTTCGTTGGACGACTACCGGCGGTGGTTTCGCTGGATCACCTGACACGGGAAGACCTGATGCGGATCCTGGTGGAGCCTCGGAACGCGGTTGTCCGGCAATACAAGAAGATCATGAAGCTGGACGATGTCGAGCTCGTCTTTACCGACGACGCCCTGGAAGCGACCGCCAGCCAGGCCGAGAAGTGGAAGACTGGCGCTCGCGGTCTGCGAACGGCGATCGAAGACGCGTTGCTCGACGTCATGTATGAGATCCCGTCCCTGGATGGGGTGCAGAAGTGCATCATAGACGCAGACGTGATCAATCGCCGCCGGCCGCCGCTCCTGGTTGCCGCGGGCGATGAGGAACTTCCGCGGGACTACCAGGAATCGGCCTAGTCTTCGAGATAAGAGCCAACGGGACGGGTGGAACCGACATCCTCGTGGTTTCGCTCCCGTCCTGTTCCAGCGTCCGGCACCTTCTCCAGAGCGATAACCAGTATTCGTCAATTCCCTGCCCGGGATTGGCCACCGAGGACCAGATACATGGTTAGCCGTCCGCAACGACTCAGATGCAGTCGGAATCCACAGTAGAAGGAAAGCCACAATTCCGATGCAATGCAGTCTGGATATAGAGGGGGAGTGGCGCCGCACCAGCCTGGAGGGGGATCCAGAAATTGCGCCACTCCGTTGAGAAGGGAGGGGTTAGGAATGGTGAGGGCAAGCTAGGTTTTCGTCTGTGAGCGCTCCCACATCAGGATATCGTTCAGATGATCGCGGTAGTGACCGTAGGTGTCCTCGCGAATAAGGTCCCGGGACAGCACGGTCGTTGTTTCGAGCCTGGTCAGAAGGTCTTGATGGGTCGCGTGCAATTCCGACCAGAGTGTCTCGAGCGACCTGGCTCTTTTCGTATCAGCGTCCGCTTCGTTAAATTCGTTGATGCTCCGATGCGGTTCATTCTGGACTTCCTGCCACTTGCGGTTCCTTCCAGATTCGGCCTCGTCGATCTTGAAAATTGCAATCCGGTCCCACGTCTCCAGGTGTCCAATCAGGTCTTTCAGAGACCAGATCCCAATCACATTGGGTGTGTACAGGTCGTCCTCACTAAACTCCGAAAGCTTTTCAATGAGCGCCTGCCAGGAAGCATTGACATCGCCGATAATCTGCTCGCGTTTCGCGGAAGTGACGGTCATCTTTGACGCCTTTCGTTCTGCCGGACGCTGCAACTGAGACACAAGTGCACCAGCAGTGTGAAACTCCAATCGTGTGTGGCAGGGGTGAATCGGTTAGGATGGTCGGACACCGGCCTGGCGATCCGGGCTCCTGGATTGGCCAGGTGGTATCCACACTGGCTATCTTGCGATTCGAGGGGTGAGGGAGTGTTATTTTGGCGAAGCGGGTTATCGTCCGGGGCGGGATTATCAGTACTGATAGCGATGTATTTCGGGCAGACGTGGTAATCGACGGCGAGGTGGTTTCGGCGTTGACGACTGACTCGTCCGGTGTGGAGGCAGACGAAGTCATCGACGCCGGCGACCTGCTTGTCGTACCGGGCGGAATCGACGCGCACACGCACTTCAAAGACCCCGATCCGAACGAGATCGAAGGATTCTACTACGGGAGTCTGGGCGCGGTTGCCGGCGGGATCTCGTCCGTCGTCGAGATGCCGCAGGCTACCCCGGTTGCGAGTGAGTCCTCCCACATTATGGAGAAGATCAGAATCGGTGAGGAGAAGTCACTGGTTGATTTCGCACTGTGGGGTGCGGCGATCAATCAGGATCTGGAATCGATCGAAGAGATGATCGATGCCGGCGTCGTGGCCATCAAATCGTTCATGGCGGGTTCGAGCCCGGGTTTCCCGAGAATTACCGACGCGAGCATGTATGACGTGTTCGCGCTCCTCGCTGACACCGACATCCCATATGGTCTGCACGCCGAGAACGATGAGTTGTTACAGGATGGGATTGCCACGCTGCAGGCCGCCGGCGAGAACGATCCGCTTGCTCACGCGGATTCCCGGCCGCCAGTCGTGGAGGCGGAGGCGATCAACCGGGCGATCTTCTTCGCTGAAGAGACCGGCGCTCGAGCGTACATCTGTCATTCGAGCACGGTGAGTGGGCTGGAGCTTGTGCGGCAGGCCAAGGAGCGAGGCGCGAGGGTGGAAGTTGAGACCTGCCCGCAATACCTGGCACTCGATACGGACGATCTCGTTCGACTCGGGCCATTCGCGCGATGCGCGCCGGCAATTCGGGAACGGGACGAAGTCGAGCTCCTCTGGTCGTACGTGCAGGACGGCACGATGGACACGATCGCCTCTGACCACTGCGGTTACACGATCGAGAGCAAGGAGGCAGGCCGCGACAACATCTGGAACGCACCGCTGGGTCTCTCAGGAATCCAGACGATGCTTCCGGCAATGCTGGACGAGTTCATTCACAAGCGGGATCTGGATTTCACGGACTTCGTGCGCGTGACCAGCACCAACCCGGCGCGCATCTTCGGCTCGTACCCGCGAAAGGGCACGTTGCGACCAGGTTCGGACGCGGACATTGCAATCTACGATCTCAACGCCTCCTGGACCGTGACGGGGTCGGACATGTTGCACCGGAACAAATGGACGCCGTTTGAGGGTAAGACGATCGGTGTCCGCTGTGTGCGCACGCTCGTCCGAGGTGCCACGATGTACGAATTCAACGGCGAGCATGTCATCCACGGTAATGCTGGTCACGGACGGTTCATCAATCGGGAGTATGGAACGGGAGGCTAGCGCGACATGACGTTCACGCTTCAGAACGGCACGATTTACGATGGGACCGGCGCTCCCGGTGTACGAGGTAACGTCGTCGTCGAGGGCGACCGCATCAAGGCACTGGGACCGGATGCCGAGCCGGAGGGAGACGTTCGCGACGTCAGCGGGCTGGCGGTTTCCCCTGGATTCATCGACATGCACAGTCATTGTGACCTCGTGTGCATGTCTGACCCGCAACTGGCGCCCAAACTGATGCAGGGCGTCACGCTGGAGCTTCTCGGTCAGGATGGCCTCTCCGAGGCGCCTATCAAGGAAGACGATGTTTCCCTCTGGCGGCGTCATCTCTCGGGGTTGAACGGTGACCCGGAGCTTCCGTGGGACTGGAGGACGTTCGGCGAGTATCTCCAGCGCTGCGAGGGTGCGGCGACGAACGTCGCGGCGATGGTTGGCCACGGGACTGTCCGTCTCCACGCGATGGGAATGGACAATCGCCAGCCAACCGAGAGCGAGCTCGGCGAGATGCGGCGACTGGTGCATGATTCGATCCTGCAAGGGGCGATCGGCTTTTCAACCGGCTTGATCTACTCCCCCTGCGTGTACAGCGACACCGAAGAGATGATCAGCATCGGCGAAGTCGTGGCCGGCAACGGGTCGTTCATGGTCTATCACATGAGATACGAAGGTGAAGAAATTCTCACCGGGATGAACGAAGTGTTCAGAATAGCCAGGGAGAGCCGCGCAGCCTGCCACATCTCGCACTTCAAGGCCCGCGGAAGCCAGGCATGGGGAAAGTCCACCAAGATGGTCGACGCGGTGGAACAGGCGCGTTCGAACGGGCTGGATATCACCGCGGATCAGTACCCGTACACCGCCGGAAGCACGATGCTCGCGGCCCTTCTACCACCTTGGGCCCACGCCGAAGGTATCCGCACCCTGAACCGGTGGCTGCGTGATGAGCTCAAGAAAGACCAGATGCGGCGCGACATGGTCAACGGTCGGGACGACTGGGAGTCTAACGTCGTAGCAACCGGTTGGGAGAACATCCGGATCTCAGGCGTGAAGACAGAGAAGAACGCCTGGGTCGTCGGGAAATCACTCGAAGAAATCGCGCGGGATTGGGGCATCGAACCGTTCGAGGCTGTTGTTCGCCTTCTCCTGGACGAGGACCACGAGGTGTCGATGATCCTCTTCGCGATGGATGAAGGCGATGTCGAGCGGCTCATTGTCCAACCGTGGCTGATGCATTGCAGCGATGGCCTCATGGGGGGAACACCGCATCCCCGCACGTACGGGACGTTCCCGCGGGTGCTGGGACACTATGTTCGTAAACGTGAGCTGATGCCGCTGGAGCAGGCGATCTACAAGATGACGGGGCTTTCCGCCTGGCGACTGGGGCTGACCGATCGTGGCGTGTTGAAGCCCGGTAACGCGGCCGATATCACCGTGTTCAACCCGGACACCGTGATCGACCGGTCGACGTACGACGACCCGACGGTGCATCCACTCGGAATCGAGCACGTGATCGTCAACGGTGTGGACGCGGTTCGAGATGGATCGGCGACCGGTGATTTCGCCGGGACAGTTGTGACGCGGGAAGTTGCCGCCCCCGGAACTCGCTAGCCGGGAACTCACGCACCCCGGGCAAATCACCCGGGGCGCGTCCGATTCTCAAAAGTCAGATCAGACTAGTCCCGGCTGAATCCGGTGACCAGCATGATCCAGTAGAGTAACTGCATGAACGCCGCCAGGAAACCGGCAATGTACGTCAGCGCCGCGGCGTTGAGTACCTCGCGGTTCTGACTCTCCTCTTCGGCCGAGACGACCATACCGTTGCTGGTCAGCATGGCCATCGCCCGGCTGCTGGCGTTGAACTCCACCGGCAGAGTGACGAGCGCGAACAAGGTACCCGCGGCGAAGAAGATGATGCCCAGCCAGGCCAGTGCCGTGAACTGGATCAGAACGCCGGCCAGGATCATGATCCAGCCGAGATTCGAGCCGAACGTGGCGGCCGGAACCAGCAGCGAGCGGGCCTGCAGCGGAACGTAACCCTGCGCATGCTGCAGAGCGTGCCCTGCCTCATGCGCGGCGATTCCCAGCGCCGCGACTGACCGCCCGCCGTAGACTGGAGTCGACAGCCGCAGAACGCGACCCCGTGGATCGTAATGATCGGTAAGTTCACCTTCGACCTGCTCGACCGGAACGTCGAACAGCCCGTTGTCGTCCAGGATCTTCCTGGCTGCCTGTGCGCCACTGAGGCCTCGCTGGTTCAGCACCTGGCTATACTTGCCGAATGTGTTCTTCACCCGCCGCTGGGCGTAAAGCATCAGCAGGATTGGCGGGATGATGAACAGCAGAAAGATCGGGTCAAAGAACATCGTCGGTTACCTCCATGAGTCAGCGACCCCAACCCGTGCATCGTCTCACCTGTTATAACCGCATACCGTGTGCGCGTATTCCTCATCAGGATGCCGGATTTCGTCTCCCTGATGCTGTTACTGCTGAACATCGGTCAATACACACACCTGATATAGTATGCCGAAATTCGGGCCAACGCGCAATTTCCGAGAGGGGATGAGCCAGGCGTGAAACAGGACGAAATCGCGGGTGCGGTCGCCCCGGTGGAGGCGTTTATCAACGACGTTATCGCCAGCGCCGAATCGGATGCCGGCACGTCATGCAGCGATGCTGATCTCCCGCTCTATCTGGTGATCCGGTACCACCTGGGTTGGGTCGATCAAACCTTTCAGCCCGTCTCGGCGAAAACAGGCAAGCGCATTCGCCCGCTCGTCTGTCTTCTGTGCGCGGGCGCTGCAGGGGGAAGCGCGAGTAACGCGATCCCGGTCGCCGCGTCGATCGAGCTTCTTCATAACTTCACGCTGATGCACGACGACATCCAGGATCGAAGCGAGTTCCGGCACGGCCGAAAAACGATCTGGGCACACTGGGGCGAGGCTCAGGCGATCAATGTGGGTGATGCCACGTTCGCCCTGAGTCAACTGGCATTGCTGAGACTCGGCGAGCGGCATGATGATCAGATGATCGTACGTGAGATCGCCACCGAGTTCAACAAGGTCACGCTGCGGATCGTCGAAGGACAGGTGCTGGATCTCGGATTCGAGCATCGCTGGGACATCGGCACTGATGACTATCTGCGAATGGTGACCGGTAAGACGGCCGCGATTGTCGGGTTTGCGGCCTGGGCCGGCGCACTGGTGGCAACGGGAGATCGCCGGCTGGCCGATCAATACCGCGAATTCGGGCTCAAGCTCGGGCTCGGGTTTCAGGTCCGAGATGACTACCTGGGCATCTGGGGCAACGAAGCCGATACCGGGAAGCCCGCGGGCGACGACATCCGCACGCGGAAGAAATCGATCCCTGTTGTGATGTTGCTTGACCGAGTGTCCGCCCGAGAGGCCGATGAACTCAGACATCTCTATACGAGCGGCGAGCTTTCGCCCGCGGCCGTAGATCGTGTTCAGGAGCTGTTGCGCGGATACGAGATTGAACGGGATGTTCACCGGTTCGCGGAGCGCTACCACAACGAAGCGCTCGAGCTCCTCACCCAAATCGCCCCGTTGACGCCGGAGCGCAACGCGCTCGAGCAACTGGCCGAACGGCTCGTAGAGCGGACCTCCTAGATGCCAGCGACGCGTTGCGCAGTTCTCGGAGCGTCACCACTTCCGGGAGTTTCGCACCTGTCTGATGTACCGGCGCGCATCGTCGCACTGAAGCTCGGGATTGCCCTTGCCACTGAAAAGCGTAAACAGGGCCAGTTCGGGCGGAGCCAGGAAGCGAGCGCCGACGGTGGTCGTGCCGAGACCGTTCCCGACGTACAGCAATGATCCTCGCACGCGGAATAGCCCCTGACGATAGGGAGAGAGCGGGTTCCCTTTTAGCCTGTCGAGCCACCAGAAGATATCGAGCGGACCCGCCCTGCGGAACGGGGACACCCGGATCTGGGCACCGTGCGTGTGTCCGGAAAGGATCAGGTCCGCCGTATCGATCGGCAGTCTGTCCGCTACCAGACCGGCGTGTGCCAGCATCACACGGAACGCGGTGAGATCCGAATTGCGCCGGATCGCACGATGCACGTCGTCACGTTCGCTGTACGGATCGTCGAGACCGATCAGCGAGATTCTTGAGTCCCGAACGGGTACCGAGGTCGACTCGTTTCGGAGCACCACTATGCCCGCTTCGCGAAGTACGCTGAATATCTCGCTGCTGTTTGTCGGGTTCCCGCGATAGTCGTGGTTTCCGGGCACCGCGAACGTGGGAGCGATGGCCGGAAACTCGGCCCGAACTGCCTCGACGTCGAAGGCCGCCCCGCTCGCCTCCGGAGCCGCGCGCCGGGCGGCG
>SKKR01000448.1 GCA_007123655.1 Thermomicrobiaceae bacterium | reverse complement strand
TCTGGTGCGCGAACCCGACAACCAGTAACGGGACCAGCCAGAGGACCGGGCTCCGGTAGATGACCAGAAGCAAGACCGAGACGACGATCGCACTGGCAATCAGCAGCGTGCCGTCGATCCCGTCGAAGACCTCGATGCCGTCGTACGTGAACCCTGCCGGACCGGTTACCGCTACCTGTAGATCACCGGACTGGCTGACGAGATCCCGAACCTCGGGGAGTTCATAGAAAAACTCATCCTCGGTCTCCCGGAGTGGTACCGAATACATCACCGCGTTGCCGTCCTCGGATGGAATCATCGGACTGAGCTCGAGGTGGGAGTAACGATCGGCGAGCAACTGGTAATCGGACTCGGCCTGTTCGATATCGGTCGGAGTCAGACCCGCCTCCCGGTGGTACACGACGACCGCCGGGATCGAGTCGGCACCATCGAACTCCTGCTGAAGTTCGAATACCTGCAGCGACTCCGCTCCGTCCGGTAGCCACTGCACCGCGTCGTTCTCTTCGACATCGGGAAGCTGAGCAGCAAACGGGGATACCCCGGCCATGATGAGGATCCATGCCCCGAGAATGATCCACTTGGTAATCGGTCGTTTGAACACCCTCGCTATCCGCCCGACGGTGCCTGTATCGTCGGGCAACAACGAGTCCTGTGATTGATGTTTGCGCGACATCGTGAGTCGACCTCCTGTAGTAACCACGCGAAAAGTTCACGCCAGTAATCGACTGGCGCGCGGAGGTCTACCGGACTATCCTTGGGGTGGGTACCCTGAGTGTCGGGTTTCGCTCCGCGGAACCGGTTCAGGTCTCACGCCGCTGGCGGGTGTTGCCGCACGCTGCCAGCGGCTTCATAGCTTCGGCGTTTCGTTCTCTGCGTACGCCCTCCTCTCCATGACTCGGGCTACTCGACTTCCTGCAGGACCTTTTCGATTCGTTCGATCCGATGGCGGAGATCCGACAGTTCCGCAGCGGTCAGTTGCTGCGCGTGTGTCGATTCCTCCGCGAGTTTTCGGTACGCCTCGTCCCGTGCGAGCACCGCGTGCGCTCGTCTGGTTGCGAAGAGTTGCCAGATGATCACGACGATGATGATCGTGATGAGCAGCATTAGCCCGAAGGCAAAGAGCATTCCCCATTCTGCGGCTGGATCCACGTCTTACGTCCCTTCCTGCGATACTGACTTGGAGAGCGTGCGCGCCAACCCTGCGATCGAGGCTGGTGTCAGCGTGATGTCGAAATCAGTCGGCTCGAAGTACCGCATTGCCTTGCCATCGTCTGAAAGCTCGAGAGATCCGGTTACCAGCCCGGCGGCCTCCAGCTTTTTCAGATGCATGTGCAGCAGCGGGCGGCTTATCCCGAGCTCCCGGGCCAGCTCGCTGACGTAGTTCCGTCCCTCTGCGAGCGCCCCGATAATCCGAAGCCGGTGCGGATTCGATAGTGCCGACAGGGCACGCAACAGCTCATCCCCGGACTGTATTTGCACGCTAATGTCAACACCTCCTTTCACCTGTCAGAATAGGCTGACATGTGTAAGGATGAATGTCAACTGTCTGCGTCATGCTCCCTTATCTGATGCATCTGCTTCCAGGTCGGAAGGTCTTCCAGTAACTCGGCATTGGCCCAGTCGTCGTCCAGCATGCGGTCGATCAGCGAGCGAACCCAGTCACGTTCCGCCGCCAGTACCTGGCGTCGGTATTCGGACTCGATCATGAAGAGCGGGTGAATTCCCATCTCACCGGCCTTCTCCTGCCGGGCGTCGAGGTGTTCGATCTGCGCGTCCAGGTACTCGGCGCGCACGTCGAGCATCTCCACTGCCTCGTCCGGAGGAAGCCCGGGGAGGAGGGACAGCCCTGCCTCGAACTGCGGATACTCCTTGACCGGAGTGCTGATCAGCTCCCGCAGCCATTCGCTCATCTCTTCCTTGCCGGCGTCGGTGATGTGGTAGACCGTTCGTTCCGGCCGTTTTCCGTGTCGGACCGTTTCCCCGGCAACGATGAGCCCGTCCCGCTGCAGCCGCTCAATGACCGAATACAGTGATCCGAGCCGGAGCTTGATGCTCTCCTCCTTCTCCCGCTCGCGTAGCGTGGTCGCCATTTCGTAGGGATGCATCGGCCGTTCATAGAGCAACGTCAGAACGGCGAGCGCAAGTGGGTTATTAATGGTCCGACTATCCGTCATCGTATGCCCTTTCTCGTATATCCGTTGACGAGTATAACGACGCGGATCCCGGCTGTCAACCGGCCTGGAGGGCACGGTTGCGCCGGCGCCCGGCACTGCTTGGCATGGTCCCGGCCCGATCTCCGGGCGGGCCGACCCGTCGACGGGATCCGACGACCCGGTTACAATGAGCGAAAGTTCGGACAAACCGAGCAGTGCCGAGTGGGAGCTCACCCTGCGGGTTGCACCACATGGGAAGAAAGGGAGATGAAATGGTACTGAGTCGATACGCAGGAGCCAGGGTTCGCCGGAAGGAAGACCCTCGACTGATAACCGGCAAATCCACCTACGTTGACGATCTCCATCTTGCCGGCATGCTCCACGTCGCCATCGTCAGGAGTCCATACGCGCACGCCACCATCAAGCGAGTCGATGCCGGCACGGCCGAATCGATGGACGGCGTCGTCCAGGTAATCACGGGCAGTGACCTCATCAATCTGATCAAGCCCGTGCAGATCACCGGAAGCGAGGCCGAACTCGCCGGCGCGGGTCAGGACGCCGCCGAAGGCGATATCACGACGATGCCAATTGCCACAACGCGGGCACGATACGTCGGCGAACCGGTCGCGGCTGTCGTCGCCGATGATCCGATCCTGGCGCGGGACGCGGCCGACGCTGTCGTGGTCGACTACGAGCCGCTCGATTCGGTTGTCGATCCCGAAGAGGCGATGAAAGATGGCGCGCCGCTCCTCTACGACGATCACAAGAACAACATCGCCGGTGAATTTGCCAAGAAGGCTGGTGACATCGACGCCGCGTTCAACGGTGCCCCCGTGACGATCAAGCAGCGAATTCGCAGCCAGCGACTCTCCGGGGTTCCGATCGAAACCCGCGGCGTGGTTGCTGCGCCGGACCCGCTCAGCGGCGGTCTGACCCTGTGGACATCGACCCAGGCCCCGCATAACGACCGGGGTGAGCTTTGTGAAGCGCTCGACATTCCCACCAGCCAGTTGCGCGTCATTGCCCCGGAAGTTGGCGGCGGCTTCGGCGTCAAGATCGGTAATTATCCGGAGAACTTCCTGGTCGCCGTGCTGGCGCGTATGCTCGGCCGTCCCGTCAAGTGGATCGAGTCTCGCTCGGAGAGCCTGCTTACAACGCACCATGGCCGGGCGCAGATTGCCGACGTCGAGGCGGCGGCGGAGAGCGACGGCACGATACGCGGGCTCAAGCTGAACGTCATTCAGGATGCCGGTGCCTACTCGCGGGATATCGGCGGCATGGAGATGACGGTGTTGATGTCGTGTGGCTGCTACGATATCCCGGCGGTGGACGCCAGGGCCACCGCGATCTTCACCAACACCATGGCAACGGGCGCCTATCGCGGGGCAGGACGGCCGGAAGCGGCGTACTACATCGAGCGCGTTATGGACCTGATTGCCGATGAGGCCGGCGTGGATCCGGTGGAGGTCCGCCGCAAGAACTTCATTCCGCCGGAGAAGTTCCCGTACACGACCACCGTCGGCGAGCGCTACGATACCGGCGAGTACGAAAAAGCATTGAACAAGGCGCTGGAAGTCTCCGGTTACAGCGAGCTTCGCAAGAAACAGGAAGAAGCTCGCGGCCAGGGACGTTATCTCGGAATCGGGATGTCTTCGTACGTCGAGATCTGCGGATTCGGACCGTATGACAGTTCCACGGTCAGGGTCGATCCGACTGGCGACGTCCGGGTATACACTGGCATCTCACCCCACGGCCAGGGTCAGGAGACGACGTTCGCTCAACTGGTCGCAGATAATCTCGGCGCGAACTACGAAAACATCTTCGTTCACCACGGCGACACCGGAAACACGCCGATTGGCAAAGGAACCATGGGTAGCCGCGGGCTGGCTGTCGGCGGCGGCGCATTGATGATGTCGATCCGGAAGGTGCACGAGAAGGCGAGCCGGATTGCGGCTCACCTGCTGGAGGCGTCGCTCGACGACATCGAGCTGGAGGACGGCAAGTATCGGGTGAAGGGTTCCCCGGACCAGTCAGTGACGCTGACCGAGATTGCCGATGCTGCCTACGACGAAAACCTGCCGGACGGTATGGACGCCGGCCTTGAATCGACCGACTACTTTTCGCCGGAAGACGAGACCTTCCCCTTCGGCACTCATTTCGCGGTGGTCGAGGTTGATCGCGATACCGGCAAGGTCTCCCTGCTGAACTACTACTCGGTTGACGACTGCGGGCGGCGGATCAGCCCGATGCTCGTTGAGGGGCAGGTCCACGGTGGACTCGCCCAGGGCATCGCGCAGGCGCTGTTCGAGGAAGTCCACTACGACCAGAGCGGGCAGATGCTGACCGGTTCGCTAATGGACTACGCCATTCCGAAGGCGCAGCACCTGATCAACTTCACGACCGACCAGACTGAGACCACCACGCCGATCAACCCGCTCGGCGTCAAAGGGATCGGCGAGGCTGCCACAATCGGCTCGACTCCGGCCGTTGCGAACGCCGTCATCGATGCACTGGAGCCGTTCGGCATCCGGCACGTGGACGTTCCGATGACGCCCGAGCGCGTCTGGGAAGCGATCCAGCGCAGCAAGTAGGTTGAATCGCCAGTGGATGCGTGACTGGCGCCCGCCGAAACAAGGCTCGAATTCGTCCGTGCCCGGCCATCAGTGACCGGGCACGGTGACGTTCCAGGAGGTCCTCATGGTCAAGTTCGGATTCCGGCTGCCCGACTTTCCGCTCGATAACAGCGATTCGGCGAGGTTTCACCGGCAGATCATCGAGAACATGGATGCGGTGTCTGAAGGTGGATTCGATTCGGCCTGGGTCGCGGACCACTTTATCCCGTGGGCGTCCTGGAAGCCGGAGGATTCACCGACGGTCGAATGCTGGACGACGCTGGCGCACCTCTCCGCGAAGTATCCGGATCTGACCTGGGGACCGATCGTCCTCTGCCAGTCCTACCGGAACCCGGCCGTGCTGGCGAAGAAGGTTGCCGCGCTATGCGCCTTTATCCCCGGCAAGTTCGTCTTCGGGATCGGCGCTGGCTGGAAGGACAACGAGTACCGGATGTACAACTTCCCCTTCCCGAAGGCGTCCGTTCGAATCAAACAGATGGAAGAGCAGATTGAGATCGCGAAACGTCTCTGGACCGAAGACCGCGTCACCTGGGAAGGCGAGCACTACGCGGTCTACGACTGCATCGTCAGCCCGAAGCCGGATCCGGTTCCCCCAGTTATGGTCGGCGGCGGTGGCGAGAAGTTGACGCTCCGCGTGGCGGCGAAGCATGCGGACTGGTGGAATTTTCAAGGGGGAACGGTCGACTACTTCACACACAAGCTGAACGTGCTGAAGGAGCATTGTGACGCAGTCGGACGGGATTTCGACGAGATCGTCCAGACGTGGTCGGTATCGTGTGTCGCCATCGGTGACACCGAACAGGAAGCGGAACAGATCGCCCGGAAGAGCCCGTTCTTCACTGAGGATGGTGCGATCTACGGGACACCGGAGCAACTGGTCGAGAAGTTCCAGGAGCGGGCCGAGGCCGGGTGCCAGCACTTTCAGCTTCGCTTCGCCGATTTTCCAGGCACCGAGGGCGTGGCGCGCTTTGGTCGTGAGGTACTGCCGCATGTGCGGTAGATGTCGCGTAATACGATCAGGGAGCGTATTACACGGCCAGATGGTATACTTCGCTCGCTCAGTAATACATCAAGTCACTTCAAGTGAGGGTCCCAAATGGTCAGACCAATGCAATCCAGAATGACAAGCAAGGGGCAGGTAACGGTTCCAGCCGAGCTACGCAGAGAGCTCGGGCTCGAGCCGGGAGATCGCGTGGAGTTCGTTTGGGAGAATGGTTCGGTTAGCATCCGGAAGGCGGAATCGATCGTCCGCAAACTGGCAGGTTCGGTAACGCCGCCTCCTGGTAGGGAGAACTGGACCTGGGATGAGATTCGAGAATTCACGGAGCGCGAGGTCGCGAAAGATGTACTGCGGCGAGGCCGGATGATCGATGAGGGGTAGCGCCGAGTGAGGTTTCTGGACACGAACGTTTTTCTGCGGCACCTGGTCGCTGATCTTCCCACGCAGTCACCACACGCCACGGGGTTGATGATCGCGATCGAACAGGGCGAGGAACAGGTTCAGACATCACAGGTCGTCGTTCTCGAAGCGGTATTCACCTTACAGAAGTTTTACCGGCTGCCTCTTGTCGAAGTGCGGGACAAGTTGCTTCCACTTATTCAACTTCCGGGGATACGTCTGGAGCAAAAGGATCTCTTCGAGCCAGTCTTTGATCTAGCAATCGAACAGAACATCGACTTCCAGGACGCATTCAACGTCGTGATCATGCGGTCCCTCCAGCTGTCTGAAATCTACTCCTGGGACCGCCACTTTGACCGGATCGACGGCATCACACGCATTGAACCAGGGGCAGACGCGTCGGGCGAATCGGAATCACCCACCAACCGGTGAATCCTGGCGTTCCAGCCTCAGTACCGGCTCGAACCAGCGCGTCCACGTCTCGTCCTTGCTATACAAGAGAATCTGTCGGTCCGCGGCGAGTTCAGCGATCAGCCTCGCCGCGTTCTCCAGGCGCTCCTCGTCGAAGTTGATGCAGGGGTCGTCCAGGATCATGGGTAGGTGCCGGTCCCCGGACAGCGTTTCGATTAATGCCGCGCGCAGTGAGAGGTAGAGCTGATCCCGGGCACCGCGGCTCAGGCGTTCCGTTGTGAGGTCGGCAACCCCGTTCCCGCTCACCGTGGGCTCCATCGAGTCCCGATCGAGCGCAATCCTGCTGTAGCGACCACTAGTGATCGTCGCAAGATGCTTGGCTGCGTGCTCGGCAACCGGGTCAAGTGCGTTCTCCTGGAACTCTCGCACACTGTGTTTCAGTGTCTGGATTGCCAGTTGCAACGCAGCGACGCGCCGGTCAATCAGGCGGATCTTCTCCTTGAGCTCGCCCATACGAACCCGAAGCTCCGCCGCGTCTTCCGTCCCCTGGCTCAAGTGACGGCGGTCTAGCCCGATCTGGTAGAGGCGATGGTCCGCCTCTCGCTCCTCGCGTTCGGCTTGTTCGATTGATTGACGATACTCCCCGACGCGCTCGGCAGGAAGCTCCTTCAGCTCGGGGTGATCTCGCAGCAGGCCATCCCGAGTTTGCCGCGCGATTACGGCTTCCTGCTGGTGCTGCTCGATTCGTTCCTGCAGAGACTTCACCAGGTCCGGGTCGACCTCCTCCATCTGTTCCAGGAGACGCACCGTTTCACGGAAGGCGCTGGCCCGCACGTGGAGCGACTCCAGATCGGTTTCGC
>SKKR01000030.1 GCA_007123655.1 Thermomicrobiaceae bacterium | reverse complement strand
CGTCACTCGTCAGGTCGCCGAAACGCTGAGACGCGGAGATTCGATGCACAAGCTGGATCTGGTCAACGCGTTCGAACGCCCGTTGCTGGCGTTCGACCCCGTTCAAACGACCCTCACGGCCCTGCGCGGGAACGCGACCGGGCCAGTGCTGCCCTCAGGCGCCGGGCCGGCCTGTATTGCGGTGTTCAAGACTCGTCAGGAAGCAGCGAAGGTCGCCCGTCCGCTTCGGGCAGTGTGGCCCACCACGCTTATCGCAACAAGCGTTCGACGCGACATCAACGTCCGGCACTTGTATCGCTCGAACAGGACAATAAAAGGTCCAGGCGGCCGGAGCGGCCGCCTGGTGAGATTTCGTCAGTGATTCGCGACGCGAACGCTAGTGCGCCCGACCTGATGCCGCGACTTCCGGAACGCGATCGCTGTCCGTCCTTGACGCGCGCGCTTTCTCTACACGTTCGCGGAAATCGTCCGGCATGGCCGCTTCCAGTACGTCGTCAACTGTATCCGCCAGAATGAACTCCATCTCTTCACGGAGTTCCTCGGGGACGTCCTCGAGGTCAGGTTCGTTCCGGTGCGGAATGACGACCTTCTTGACTCCAACTCTGCCGGCAGCCAGGACCTTTTCCTTGATCCCGCCCACCGGAAGCACCTGCCCGCGCAACGTGACTTCACCGGTCATGGCAACGTCGTGACGCACCGGAATCCCGGTCAATAGCGAAACCAGCGCCGTGGTCATCGTGATACCCGCGGACGGACCATCCTTCGGCGTCGCGCCGGCCGGCACGTGCACGTGAACGTCGGTTTCCTTGAAGAAGTCCTCGTCTATGCCCAGATCTTCCGCACGAGAGCGGACGAAACTCAGCGCCGCTTGAGCGGACTCTTTCATGACGTCCCCAAGCTGGCCGGTGACCGTCATGCGGCCTTTCCCGGGCATCCGGGAGACCTCGATGAACATGATGTCCCCGCCGACCGAGGTTACCCCGACGCCGATCGCAACGCCTGCCGTCGATGTACGTTCGGAAAGTTCTTCGTAGTAGTAACGGCGCTTGCCCAGGAACTCACGGATTTCCTCGGGCGTGATGCGAGCTGAGACCTCTTTCTCCTCGGCCACCCTGGTCGCGACTTTCCGGGCAACGGACGCGATCTCGCGCTCCAGATTCCGCACACCAGCCTCTCGGGTGTAATGCCGGATTACCTCCAGGATCGCCTCATCGGTGACCTCGTAGTTGGCCGGGTCCAGCGCGTGTCGCTTGAATTGCTTCGGCACGAGATACCGCTTGGCGATATTCATCTTCTCGTCGTCCGTATACCCTGAGAGGAACAGCACTTCCATCCGGTCCTGAAGTGGCGCCGGAATCGTGTCCAGCACGTTCGCTGTCGCGATAAACATCACTTTCGACAGGTCGAACGGCACGTCCAGGTAGTGATCGCGATATGTGCTGTTTTGCTCGGGGTCAAGCACCTCCAGCAGCGCGGACGACGGGTCACCCCGCCAGTCCGAGCCGACTTTGTCAATCTCGTCCAGCACGAACACCGGATCATTGGCGCCGGCCCGACGCATGGCCTGGATGATTCGCCCCGGCATGGCGCCGATATATGTCCGGCGATGACCGCGGATCTCGGCCTCGTCTCGCACGCCGCCAAGCGACATCCGGGTGAACTCCCGGCCTAGCGCCCGGGCGATCGAGTTCGCCAGGCTCGTCTTGCCCACACCAGGCGGTCCAACGAAGCAGAGCAGTGGTTCGCGACTCTCTTCGTCGAGCGTGCCATGTTCCTTGGTTAGCTTCCGGACCGCCAGATACTCGAGGATGCGCTCTTTGACGCGCTCGAGATCGTAGTGATCCTCGTCCAGGATCTCTCGTGCTCGTCCGACGTCGATGTGTTCGTGCTCGGTGCTCGTGTTCCAGGGAAGCGAGACGATCCAGTCCAGATACGTCCGGATCACCCCGTACTCCGCCGCGGCAGGCGGGAGCTTTGAGAGACGATCGAGTTCCCGACGAGCTTCCCGGTCGGCTTCTTCCGGGAGTTCCGCCTCGTCGATCTTCTGCCGCAGTTCGTTGACTTCGGCTTCCTGTTCGTTCGTTTCGCCGAGCTCACGCTGGATCGCTTTTAGCTGTTCCCGGAGATAGTACTCTCGCTGAGTTCGCCCGACCTCCTCCTGCACGTCGCCCTGGATTTTCTTACCCAGCTCCAGCAGATCCAGTTCCTTGCTGATGAACGCGTTGAGCTTCTGCAACTTGGCCCGGATCGAATCGAGTTCGAGCAGTTTCTGCTTCTCTTCCGGCTCCATCCGCAGGTTACTGGAAATCAGGTAGACGAGGTGGAGCGGATCATCGATGTTGATCGCCGCGGTCGCCAGTTCATCCGGCAGGCTCGAGACGAGCGAAACGAGGCGCTGGAACAGCTCCAGCGTGTTGCGCATCAGCGCCTTCACCTCGACTGATTCGTCCACGTCCTCCGGAACCTCCTCGACGCGCGCCGTCAGATAGGGTTCCTCGGCAACCCATTCCACGACCCGCATTCGCCGGACGCCCTGAATCGCCAGTCTGACGGTGCCATCCGGAACGCGCATCATCTGGTGGATATTCGCGACGACACCGATCTCATGCGTCTCGCCCGGACCAGCGCCTTCCTGCTCCTGATCGTGCTGCAGGACCAGCCCGACAATACGATCTCCGGCGACGACGTCGTCGACAAGCCGCAGAGAGCGAGCCTGACCGGCCGCCAGCGGAACCAGCGTCATTGGAAAGACGATCGTCCCTCTCAAGGGCAGGATCGGGATGATCTCGGGAGTTTCGGTCTGAGAGGCCTCCTCCAGATTCTCGGGATCTGGTATTTCCGGGGCCTGCTCCTCATTATCGGTGAACTGTTCAACCATTAATTCGCACTCCTCCTGCTATTCCGCAGGGTCCTCGGATCCTCTCGGTACGATTCGTGTCGCCTGGGCACGCGGCAAATGAATCCGCAGCATCCCGTTCTCATATGATGCTTCGACATCGTCGAGCGCGATCGCGAACGGCAGGAACACTTCCGCTTCAAACTCTCCGTACGGGATGCCGGTCTGGTGATAGAGTCGCCTCCGGCTGTCTTCCGGAAACGGACGGCTACCGGCGATTCGGAGAACCGAATCATCAATCTCAACATTAAGGTCTTCTTCGCGCACGGCACCGATCTCAACGGTGACCTGCAGGGAGTCTTCGAGTTCAAATACCTCGACCGGGGGGCGCCAGCAGCCAAGCTGCCCGTTCCCGGCGGTCCGTGTCCCGCTGAACAACGAGCGGAACGCCATCTCCATATCCTGTTGAATCTGACCACGCTCACGCCGGCCCCGGCGCCGAACAATGAGAATCATCGTCTTGACCTCCGCGCAGTCGTAGATACCCGCGTACCTACTTGCAATCTATCCTCGCAAGCCCGTGACCATGCATCGATGCCGAGAACGCCTGAATCCCGAAAACTAATTTGAACTGATCGTGCGGTCAGGTGCCGACCAAACGTGGTGCAACTGCCACTAACAGAAACTGTGGAATCGGGAAAACGCACGGCGCGATACAGTAACTCAGCGGGTCATGGCGTGAACGCTCCGAATCCTCAACGGATTTCGGCAAGCGAGTCCCAGTATATCAGTGTTGCAGCATTACTGCAACAGTCGAAGTATCCAAGTTGACTCAGGCTATATCAGACCCGGGCCGTACAGGATCCCCACCGTCACGATGCCCCAGAGAAACACGGTGAGGAAGAGCGGCTTGTCGTCCAGCACCAGTTGCTCAGGGGCGCCGGCTCCGTTCGACCGGTGAACCAGGTACAGATACCGGAACACCCCGTGAATGACAAACGGTATGGTCAGCATCATCCGGTCATCGTCAGCCAGCGCCGGAGATTCGAATGTGTAGAGTGAATACGCGATGACCGTCGCCGCCGCGATGATCAGGATGAACTGGTCAAGCAAGGGCACCGAGTAGTTGGCAAGGTTTCTCCGGTGGTTGACCGCGAGATCCTCCAGCACCTTGATCTCATCACGTCGCTTTGCGAACCCGATGAACAGTGCCAGCAGAATGGTGCAGACATACAACCACGGCGAGATGGGTACGCCGATGACAACCGCACCGGCGACCGCCCGGAGCACGAACCCGGATGCGATCACGAACACGTCCAGAATGACCCAGTGCTTTATCCACCGGCTGTACAGGTACATCACCGCGACGTAGACCGCGAGAACGAGTGCGTACCAGGGTGACAACAAGAGCGCAATCGGGAAAGCAACCAGGTAGAGGACGATCATCGCGGAAACGGCGACGTCCGGGCGGAGCCGTCCTGACGCGATCGGTCGCGAACGCTTGTCTGGATGCTGGCGGTCGGCCTCGAGATCGCGCAGATCGTTGAACAGATAGCCCGCGCTGCTGACGAGCGCGAACAGAATCGCCGCGATCGTCACGGTTAGAAGCTCGCTGAGCTCAAAGAGGCGCCCGTCGAAGATAATTGCGGCGAAAACCACCGCGTTCTTGGTCCACTGCTTCGGACGAACCGCCTCGACCAGGGCTGGAAGCTGGCTCGTCATGCCGGCCACCGGTGATAGGACCACGTACTCCGCTCGTGAATCACGAATCCCTCAGCGTTAATCACTTGCCGGCTCGAGCGCGTCCCGCTGATAGACTGCGGCCGCGCTCCACAGCATCCACCCGGTGGCGCCGAAGTCGTTCGCGGCGTCGATCTGCTCGCGAACCTCGTCTGGACCATACTCACGTCCCTCGCCGAACGAGAAATCCTGCAGCCAGGGACGAAGCTTCGCGACATCGTTCGGAATTCGTTCCGCGGCATTCTGCAGGCTCAGGTAGATAACCTCGTATGGATGGTCGTTGGGGATGTCAAATCCCATTGACCCGGGATAGAAGTGAGACGGATAGATCATTGGCTTGATGTAATCGAGGTGCGGCGTGATTCGCTCCAGTTGCTGGCCAATTCCCCCGTCACCGAGTTCCCACAACGCCATCCCGAAAATGTCACCACCGAGATACGCCTTCGTCGGCATGATCGCTTCGTGCGACTTCGCGAGATAACCGGTGATAGCGTCAACCCGGGTTTCGCTGTCGTGCTGGTCGACGTTGTACTCCGCCCGGTTCAGCGGTCCGTCGGATGGGAAGCGCATGTAGTCCAGTTGAATCTCGTCGAATCCGAGCTCAACGGCCTCCATCATCAGTTCGATGTTGTAGTCCCACACCTCTTCCTCATAGGCGCTGGTCCAGGCGATGCCGTTCCAGGTTCGCCAGAGGCCTCCCTCGGAGTCCATGATCGCGAGGTCGTTGCGGGCTTCGGCGAGGATCGGATCCTCGAAGATAACCTGTCGAGCAATCGCGTAGATGCCCCGATCCTTAACCTCATCGAGCACGTGCTCAACGTCGTATGCCGGACGCACCGCGTCGATCTCGTGAGCAAGTTCGACGTCAGCGTCATAGAAGACAAACCCCGAGCTATCTTTTATGTCGATTACCAATGCGTTCAGCTCGGTGTTCTCCACCAGATCCAGCAGTTCCTGGAACCGGGCCTCATCACCGACCGCCCCGGGGGTCAGGTAGATCGCGCGGATGTGTTTGTCTTCCAGGGATGCATCCTGCTGTAGCTGATCGTCCAGCTCACGGCTCAGGGCGTGATAACCAGGTGCTTTGAAACTGAGCTCGCCGGACTCGGGAATGTCTTCCAGCCGGTAGGATCCGTCGTTGTCGACCTCGGTCCAGACGTCGCCGATCGCAACGGTCGCTCCGTTGACCGGCTCCCCGGCCTGATTGGTGACCGATCCCGTTATGACCGCGGGTCGCATGGAAACGTCCAGCTCGGTCCGTTCATCGATTGGCTCGATAACCTCCGCGAGGTCCTCGTAGGTGAAGACGATCTCTGCGCCCTCCGGAATCTCTTCCAGGAGATACGATCCATCGTCGCCGGATTCAGTCGATGCGACGGTCTCCCCGTCCAGGACTGCCTCGATCAGAACACCTGCCAGCGGCTCTTCCTCGACACGGTGCGTAACTCGCCCGGCCATCGTGTTCGGCCGGAGCTCGATCTGCAGCTCGTTTTCATCGTCAGAGAGGTCGTAGGTGGTGGATTCGTAGCCAGACCGGGAAACCGAGATCGTCGCTGAATCGCCGGATCTCAGTCCGAACGAGCCGTCGTTACCCGAGGTTGTCCGGTCGCCCCCGAGTCGAAGTTCCGCACCGCCCACACCATCACCGGAGTAGGCGTCGATAACGCGGCCCTCAACGTCCGGTCCAGCGATCACTTGATTCCAGAGGATCGTAGCGATGATGCCGAGCAGCGGAACGATCAGGAACAGGCTATACCACCAGCTGATCGAACCCCATCGTCTCGGTCTCAGAGACCCATATGGATGCCGGCTCGCTATCAACGCCACGCCTCCTCACCGCGCTAATCGCGGTGGTTTACGATGTACGAACACAAACATTCGCAGCACTGGAAGAACCCGCTTGCGCCGGACGATTTCTGAAATCGGCGATGAAGGAACTACCAGGCCGCGCTGATGAAGCAGATTATGCCACACCCGGGCCGCCCGTTACGCCAGCAACGTACCTCCGCGCCGGACCCGGGGCGCGATGTGACACTGGGCGGTCGTCCCCCGGTTGCCTGCTTTCAGGAGTGCTGTTACGGTAGTCGCGTTCGACCATGAACGCGTACGTCCATAGAAAACGCGCGGGTGAATTCGCGTAGCGGACAGGATGCCGTTCGGTGAACCGTCAACCTCGGGCTGAAACCGCGGCCAGTATTGCATTGGCGGGTGTCTCGACGTGGGTCGTCATCGTTGTCATTCTTCATCTGGTCCCGCACGATGACTATGACCTGGTAGCGCAATCGATCAGCCAGCTGGCACATGAATCATATGGATTCCTGATCAACCTGGGACTGATCGCGCTCGGGATCGGCGGGCTCGCGCTGGCGCTCGGAGCATACAGCGCACTCGGGCGAAAGCTGACTGTCCCCCTCTTGCTCGCGGTCTCCAGTGTGTTGTGGATCATCGCCGGCGTCTTCAACACAGGCACGGGCGATCCGGTCGCGTTCCAGGCCGATGAACCGGCGCTCACCGAGTTGATTCATGATATCGGCGTGCTCATCTCCCTCGTCCTCGTCCTGATCTCGATGCTCGTCGTGGTCTGGCAGGCACGCGCACTTCAGGGCTGGACCCGGTTCATCCGGTTCAACGTCGTCTGGGTCGTGATCTTCGTGGTGACGTTCGCGGTCTACCCAATGCTCGGCGACGATCGTTTCGGCGTATCGCAGCGGATTCAGATCGGAGCGCTGGTCATCTGGCTCGTGGTCCTAGCGATCCACGTTCGTTCCGCCTCGGTGAGTGACGAACAAGCCACCGCCCGCGCCAGCTAGGGGCGAGCCAATCCAATCGCGCACGAGAACGGGAGAATGGGAAGCGCTTCACGGCGACGGGAAAGCTGAACGTGAGCACTTCGTTCGG
>SKKR01000500.1 GCA_007123655.1 Thermomicrobiaceae bacterium | reverse complement strand
CTGTCAACCAGGAACTCAACCGTTCCCGCCCCGGTGTAGTGGATCGCCTTCGCTCCACGCACCGCCGCTTTGGCCAGGTTGTCCCGGAGTTTTTTCGTGATGTTCGGCGCCGGAGATTCCTCGACCAGTTTCTGGTAACGCCGCTGGAGTGAACAGTCACGTTCTCCGAGGGAGATTACCCGATCGTGCTCGTCACCGAGGACCTGAACTTCGATGTGGCGGGGACTGTCCAGAAAGCGTTCCAGATACACGCCGCGGTCACCGAAGGCTGACTGGGCTTCCGTCTGCGCCAGCGGAAGCAGTTTCATCAGTTCGCGCTCGTCGTTGGCGACTCGCATCCCGCGGCCGCCGCCGCCAGCGATCGCCTTGATGACAACCGGATAGCCGATGCGGTCCGCCTCTTCGATTGCCCGCTGGACGTCATGGACCGGGGCTTCCGTGCCCGGGACGATCGGCAGACCGTGCCGGTTCATAATCCGGCGAGCAGTCGCCTTGTCGCTCATCTCCTGCATGACTTCCGGACGGGGACCAATGAAGGTGATCCCACAGTCCCTGCAAATCTCGGCAAGGGATGCGTTTTCCGCCAGAAATCCATAGCCGGGGTGAAGCGCGTCGCAGCCGGTGATCGTGGCGGCACTGATAACCGCGGAGATGCTGTTGTAGCTTCGAACCGATGGTGCCGGGCCGATACAGACGGCTTCATCGGCCAGCAGTACCGGCAGCGACTCCCGGTCCGCTTCCGAATAAGCGATCACCGAGCGAATTCCAAGTTCCCGGCATGCGCGCAGTATCCGGAGTGCAATCTCTCCGCGGTTGGCGATCAGGATCTTCCGGAACACGGACCGTCCTTAGCTTGCCATGAACAGACCACCGTCGATCGGTAGCACTGCCCCGGTTATGTACGCGGCACCCGGGGACGCGAGAAACGCGATTGCCTCGGCGACATCCTCGGGATTGCCGAACCGGCCTAGCGGAATCTGCTGGAGGGCGGCCTGTTGAAAGTCCTCCGGGATCGCGTCTGTCAGTCGAGTCTCGATAAAGCCCGGTGCCACGGCATTCACCGTGATCCCGCGGGAGCCGACTTCCTTGGCCATCGACTTGGTGACACCGATGATCCCGGCCTTGGAAGCGGCGTAGTTCACCTGTCCGGCATTCCCGACCTGGCCTACCACGGAAGACAGGTTGACGATGCGTCCGTATCGCTGGCGCATCATGGGCCGCATTGCCGCCTTGGAGCAGATGAACACACTGCGAAGGTTGGCCTCGATCACCGCGTCGAAGTCCTCTTCCTTCATCCGCATCATCAGGGTGTCCCGGGTTATGCCCGCGTTGTTCACCAGGACGTCGAGCCGCCCGAACGTATTGACCGTTTCTTCGACCAGCGATCCGGCGGCTTCACCGTCGGTGACATCAGCCTGGATCGCGGTCGCCGTTCCGCCCCCGTTTTCGATTTCTTCAACTACCTCGCCGGCAGGTCCCGGATCCGTCCGGAAGTTGACCACGACCTGATACCCCTGTTGTCCGAGTTTCAGCGCGGTCGCTCGCCCGATCCCGCGGACGGCTCCCGTGACGATGGCCGAACGCTTCTCGTCGTTGCCTGACATCGGCGATTCCCTTCCCTGCACTCTCGCCCGTGACGCAATCTGACCGCGGTCTGGGCGGCGCTCGACCGGCTATCCGGCGTTGATCAACTGTTCCGCGTGATGAACCTGGCAGCCGGAAACGATTCGCGGAGCGAACCCGCTCAGGACCTTGCCGGGACCGACCTCGTAAAACGCCTGTACGCCGAGCGCGTCCGCCTGCTTCACAATGTCGACCCAGCGGACGGACGCGGTGATCTGGTCGCGCAGCTCGGCTTTCAGGTCGTCCGGATCGGTCAGCGGGCGGGCGTCGACGTTCGCCAGCAGAGGCGCGGTGGGCGCCTTGATCTGCACCCGCGAAATATCCGGCCAGAGTGCGTCCGCAACCGGCTGCATCAGAGACGAATGGAATGCGCCGTTTACCGGAAGGATGACAACTCGTCGCGCGCCGGCTTCTTTCGCCAGCTCCCCGGCGGTTTCCAGATTGTCGGTTCGACCGCTCAGCGTTGTCTGTCCGGGCGCGTTGAAATTGGCGATCTCTACATCTGCCTGCGAGGCAATCTCCAGCAACTGATCGTGCTCCAGGCCGATCACGGCCACCATACCGCCAAGCCCGTGCTCTTCCATCAGCTCTCCACGGCGGCGTACCAGCCGGGCTGCGTCCGCCAGCCCCAGGGCGCCCGCCGCAACCAGCGCACTGTATTCGCCGAGACTGTGTCCCGCCACGCAGGCGGGGTCCGGAAGCTTGTTGACTTCCCGAAGTGCTTCGAAGTAGGCGAGGCTCGCGGCCAGAATTGCGGGTTGCTGGACCCGGGTCGGGATCAGCTGGTCGTCCGGTCCGTTGATGATGAGCTCACTCAACCGGTATCCGAGGGCATCGTCGACGGTGTCGAACACGTTCCGGGCGCGGTCGGACCGCTGCGCCGCGTCGTACCCCATGCCGGCTTTCTGCGAGCCCTGGCCGGGGAACATCCAGGCTGCGCTACCCATCCCGTTCGGCTTCCCTTCCCCTGACGCCCTGAGATCCCCATCGCACCACACTGGATGCCCAGCTCAGTCCGGCGCCGAAAGCAACCAGGACCATATTCATCCCGGGTTTGAGCTTGCCGGAATCCGCGGCTTCGGCGAGGCAGATCGGAACGGACGCCGCAGATGTATTGCCGTAGCGGTCAAGGTTCACCCAGACCCGCTCGCGCGGCAGGTCCAGCCGCTTCGCGGCCGCGTCGATGATCCGCAGGTTGGCCTGGTGCGGAATCAGCCAGTCAATATCGCCCAGCCGGAGTCCGGCCTTGTTGACGGCCTCGACGGCCGTCTCTCCCATGACACGGACCGAGAACCGGAACACCTCGTTCCCGTTCATCTTCATGTAGGTCCGCTGGAGTTCCTCCACCGCGCCGTTCCCGTTCGCGGCATAGAGGCCGTTGGAGTCGAACCCGTCGATATAGAGGTGGTGCGCTCCACGACCGTCAGAGCCGAGCACGTTGGAGAGGACACCTTCATCGGCGTCGGACGCCTGCAGAACGACGGCGCCGGACCCGTCACCGAACAGGATGCAGGTTCCGCGATCGGTAAAATCGATAAAACGAGTCAACGCGTCAGTGCCCACCACGAGAACGGTCCGGTACACGCCGGTCTGAATGAACTGGGAACCGACCGCCAGCGCGTAGACGAAGCCGGAACAGGCGGCCGCCAGATCAAAGGCGGCGGCCCGGTGCGCGCCGAGTTCCGTCTGGAGGAGGGACGACGTGGAAGGCATGAATTTGTCCGGGGTGACCGTTGCCAGAACGATCAGGTCGATGTCGGCTGGATCGATCCCGGCCACCTGGATCGCCTGTTTCGAGGCGCGGCAGGACATGGCGAGCGTGGTGTCCTCGGTAGTGGACGCGAGGCGTCGCTCCCGGATACCGGTGCGGGACACGATCCATTCGTCAGAGGTGTCGACCATCTGCTCCAGTTCATGGTTGGTCAATACCTGCTCCGGGACGTACATGCCCCAACCGGTTATCGCCGCGTTCCGCACCGCTGACGGTACCCTTCACTCTGTTTTCAGCACGACTTACGTGTTCACTCTTTCGATGGCCAGCGGCCGGACCGAACGTTACTGTTCAGCTTCCTGCTGTGCCGCGCGCTCGCGCCGCATCTGCCGATCCATATCGAGTACCTGGCGCCCTTTGTACATCCCGCAGTTCGGGCAGACAAAGTGCGTGCGCTTCTTCTCCCCGCAGGTCGGGCAACTCATGAGTTGCGGCGTCTGGAGGAAATGGTGACGCCTGCGATTTCCCTGGCGTGACCGGCTGATCTTCTGTTTGGGATGTGCACCCATTCCTGTCGCTTCCTTTCAGTTTCTGACTGTCAATCCGGCGCGGCACTATGTCTCAACGCCGGTTGGTTCACAATTCTGTCGAGACAGGCTAGCGTTCGTCCCGGGAATCATCCAGCAGTTGCTCCAGGACAGCCAGCCGTTCGTCCCCTGCGTCTTCGGATGGCGCCTCGTCGCCCCCGCGAAACTCGCTGGTGAATCCGGGGCAATCATCCCCGCACACCGGGCGAATCGGAAGCGTCAGAATGATCACCTGGCGCAGCATCTCCGCGAGATCGAGATGGTGATTGTCGTCGATCTCGAACGTCTCATCGTCCTCGTCGTTCCCGACCGGCAGGCCGGTGGAGATATCAATGGTCGGCCGGAACTGCGCTTCGATGTCCCCGCTGAAGTCCGCCTCGAACTCGTTGAGACACCGTACACACTCGAGCTTCGCCCGGCCGGCAATCGAGCCGGTGACCAGAATACCATCCGCGATTCGCGTGAGTTTCAGCGACGCCGAGACATCCCGGGCTTCCGTCCCCTCGTCGAGATCAAGGGACGCGAGTGAGACGTCGTAGCGACGCTTCTGGCCAACGTTCTCTTTCAGAAGCTGGGCGACATTCAGGATAGTGTCATTGACGAGGCTCGCTGGTGCAGAATCCATGATGCGCCCCTCTCCGCCGTCCACGCCCTCAGTGTCGCGAGCGCGTAAACCCGGCAAGTATAGCATGCACTTCAGCCGACTATCCAACAGGCTGCGCGCACTGCCTTGCACAATCGTACCGAAGGACTCGGGTCTCGTTCAGGCGACCTGAGAATGGGACGTAAGGGCTGGTGCAAGCTGTTGCAGGGATGGACGATTGCTGTTATGTTACGTGTGGTTTCCATTTCCAAGTGGTCATTTTCGCTGCTATACAGCGAAATGCGAATTCACACACGATCGGTCCGTTCCGAAGCGTCAGGAGGGGTGAAATGAGGGGGTTCCGCAGTTTTCTCTACATGCTGGCCCGGCTACTGGGAGACGTCAACGCGGTGAAGCGCGGACGCGTTGGCCGGCGGATAGCCCGGCGAGCGGCGGGACGCGCCACCGGTCGCGGCCTGGGCCGGCTGTTTCGCTAGCGTGTGCCAGGTCACCCCGCCCAGTATCCGTTGACGAACAGATACGTGGTGAAGCCGAATCCGAACACGGAGACGATTGTCAGCGCATTCCTGACCGGCTCTGATTCGATCTTTCCGAGCAAAATGAACACCGGAAACAGAATTGCCATGTGCCGGGCGAGCGCGAGCGGTGTTCCGGATAGCCCGGGGACCAGCGCGCCGGCCAGTACCAGGGCGCCATAACCTGGCAGGACCCGCCACCAGAGATAGATCCCTGCGACCAGGAACAACATCAGCGTCCCCACGTCCATCAGAAAATACAGATTGTGCAGCGGAATGACGTCACCGGGATAGGGCAACTCGCCCGGGTCACCCGTTCGAATCATTCGGGTCAGCATGACCAGCGCTTCCGGATTGAAGCTTTCCCGTTGCCAGTGTTCCTGTGTCCAGAAGTACGTCCGGAAGTCACCGAGCCAGACGTGCAGATACCCGAGATAGGCAACTGCACCGGCGGGAACCAGCGCGAGCCCGGCGATTGCCCGGGAACTCGCTCGCTGCAGGTCGCCCTGCCGGAGCATTTCCAGAATCACCGGCAACATGACCACGATCCCGATCAGCTTCGTCAGTCCGGTAAAGGCGCCGAACAGCCCGGCTCGCAGCCACTGGCCCCGGCGGGCGTGGTAGACGGTTCCCGCCATCCCGAAGACAATCAGTGATTCCGCGTAAAACGCAGAGAAGAAGATTGCGGCGGGAAAGACGAGGAAAAAGACCAGCGTCCGCCAGGCGACCGACTCCGGATAGTCGATGCGGACGAGGTGGAAGAGGTAGAGCATCGCTCCGAGCAGCGCCAGGTGGACGACAACCATTCCGGCAAACACGTCGCCGA
This sequence comes from Thermomicrobiaceae bacterium, assembly GCA_007123655.1. Lineage (GTDB taxonomy): Bacteria > Chloroflexota > Chloroflexia > Thermomicrobiales > Thermomicrobiaceae > SLMJ01. The sequence continues at coordinate 1,718 of SKKR01000500.1, read as the reverse complement.
ACGGCAAGACCGGGTCGAACAGGCGCGCGAGATACGGAAATGCCGGGAAGAAGGCGATGTTGGACTGCTGATCCGGGAAGTAGGAGTAGCCGTCCCGGACGACTCCCAGATACCAGCCGCTGTCCCAGCGCATCGAGTAGCGAACCAACGGATGGTGGATGTCATCGCCTGACCACGCATTGGCCACGCCAAGTCGCCCCCAGGCGATTGATGCGATGAGAATCGCCCCGCGCCAGATGACGAACAGGCCGACAATCAGGCCCACGGTCTGCACCCTAAGTGCTGGAGGAGCCGGCGCCGGACGTCCGGTCGGGCGGATCAGCAGGTGCCAGACCCGGATGAGGATCTCCCGGACGTCAGCTGTTCTCGAACGCTCTCGTCTGATATCCGACCGGTCTTCAGCCATCGATACTCTCTGCCGTCCGGAACGGCCTGCGTTACTTCACCGCGCCCAGCATAGCCGAGCGCAAGGCAGACGGCGCTAGCCCGCCCAGAATCCATTGACAAACAGAAATGTCACAAATGCCAGCCCCAGTGCGAACACAATTCCCAGCGACTGGCGGATCGGCTCCGACTTGATCGTCGCCAGCAGGATGAAGACGGGAAATAGGATGGCCATGTACCGGGTGAGCGCCAGGGGCGTTCCGGAGAGCGCCGGCACCATTGCGCCGGCAATGACGAGCGCGCCGTAGCTCGGACGAACCCGGAGCCAGAGGTAGATACCCGCACCGAGGAACAGGAACAGCGCCCCCATGTCTTTCAGTGTGAAGAGGCTGTGAATCGGCGTGATGTTCGCGGGGTAGTGGAACAGTTCCGGGGTGTTTCCAGTAATCACCTGCGCGAAGATGACGAACGGTTCCGGGCTGAACGTGTTCCGAAACCAGTGTGACTGGGCATCGAAATAGACCCGGAAGTCGCCGTACTGGACGTGCAGGTACGCCAGGTAGCCGATCGCCCCGGCCGGCACCAGCGATGAATACAACGCCGGTCGCGGATTTTTCAAGCTGAGCGCGTTCTGGCGTAGCAGCTCGAGTCCCACCGGCGCGATCAGCACGATCCCGATCAACTTGGTCAGTCCGGTGAGGCATCCGAACACCCCGGCCAGAAGCCATTGTCCCCGCCGGGCGTGATACAGCGTCCCGGCGAAGCCGAGCAGAAGTAGCGACTCCGTATACAGTGCCGAGAAAAAGAACGACCCGGGAAAGATGAGCGTGAAGAAGATCGCTCGCCAGGCCACGATCTCCGGATAGTCCAGTTGCACAAGCTTGTAGATATAGATCAGCGCGCCAACCAGCGCCAGATGGACGATCACCAGCCCGGCCAGCACATCAGTCCCGGGCAGGATCTGGTCCAGAAAGCGCATGCTGAACGGGAACAGCGGGAAGAACGCGATCGAAGATTGCCCGTCCGGCACGTGGTAGTACCCGTCCCGGGCGATGGTCAGATACCAGCCGGAATCCCAGCGGAAGGAGTAGCGCCAGAGCGCCATCTGGCCGATCTCATCGGGCCAGGGTTCCCTGACCCCGAGCCTGGCCCACGCCTCCGATACGACAAGGATCGCGCCACGCCACGCGGCCAGCATGACCGCGAGGAGTGCCAGTGTCAGCAGCGTCAGCTGCCTGGGCGCGGGAGACGCTGGCTCCGGCCCGCCGACACCTGCGTCCCAGACCATGCGCCAGGCGGGCGTGTGCTCTGACTGTGGTGACACGTCTTCGGTT
>SKKR01000178.1 GCA_007123655.1 Thermomicrobiaceae bacterium | reverse complement strand
TGCTGCGCCCCGTAGACACGGTACGGGAACCGGTTATCCGTGGTGACGTGGTAGAACTCCATCGTCATCTGGTTGTAGACGCTGGACCAGGTCGCCCCGCCGTTGAACGAGACCGTCGCGCCACCGTCGTTGCCCTGCACCATGCGGTTCGGATCGTACGGGTCGATCCAGAGGTCGTGGTTGTCAGGGTGCGGCGTCGCCATCTTCGCGAACGTCTTGCCCCCGTCGTTGGACTTCCACATTTCGACGTTCAGCACATAGACCGTTTCCGGGTCCTGAGGATCCGCGTAAATGTGGTGGTAATACCAGGCTCGCTGGCGCAGATTGCGGTCCTCGCTGAGGCGGATCCAGGTGTCGCCGCCATTGTCGGACCGGAACACCGCCCCGTCCTCGGCCTCGACGATTGCCCAGACCCGGTCGGTCTTCGCCGGAGACGCTGCCAGCCCGACCTTGCCGATAATTCCCTTCGGAAGACCGTGGTTCCGGGTAATCTCGATCCAGGTGTCCCCGCCGTTGGTGGATTTGTAGATACCGGAGTCCTCACCGCCGCTACTCAGGCTGTAGGGATTACGGTAGGCCTCCCAGATCGAGGCGTAGAGAATGCGCGGGTTGTGCGGGTCCATCGTAAGGTCGATCGCCCCGGCCTTGTCGCTTTTGAAGAGAACCTGTTCCCAGGTCCAGCCCCCGTTCGTCGTTCGGTAAACACCGCGCTCGTTGTTCGAACCGTGGGCATGGCCAAGGGCGGCGACGAAGACGGTATCCGGGTCGTCTGGATGGACGATCAGTTCGCCGATGTTGCGGGTATCCGCCAGCCCGAGATGGGTCCAGGACTTTCCGCCGTCTGTCGAACGATAGACACCGTCACCGTGCGAGACGTTCCCCCGAATCGTCGCCTCGCCCATGCCGGCGTAGATCACGTTCGGGTCAGACGGAGCGACGGCGAGCGCGCCGACGGAGGCCCGTTTGAAATAGTCCTCGGACACGCAGCGCCAGTAGTGTCCGCCGTCTTCCGTCTTCCAGACGCCTCCGCCGGTCGAGCCGAAGTAGAAGACCTGATCGTTGACCGGATCACCGGCAACCGCGACCACCCGGCCCCCGCGGAACGGACCGATCGGCCTGAATTTCACTTCGCTTAGAACGGTTTCTCGTGGGTTGGTCATATACGTTCCTTCCGTAGAATTGCCTTCTGATCGCCCGGCCGTAAACGCCCGGGCTAAGCCCGGTGCTCTAGTGCCTGGTACTCACGCCTTCACAGCCGGCACGCCGGCTTCCTCGAGTGCTTTCTGAAACGCCGGCACGTCCTGTTCCAGCAGCGTGGTGAGCGCATTCAGTTGCTCGTCGATCTGTCCCTTCAGCTTCTCGAAGACCTCGGAGGACTGCTTCGTGGGTCGAGTGTCAGCGTTACCGACCAGTAGCGGCAGTGAACCCAGCCGGTCGTTCAGACCGCCCGGATATCCGAGCGAACTGTTCGCCTTGGGCTGGATCAGAACTTCCTCGATCGCCGTCAGCTTCTTCGTAAGATCGTCGGCCGCGCCGGTCACACGCAGGTTGTCGTTCGCGCGCTCTTTCCAGCCCTCGACCTGATCCCGCATCTTGCGGATCCTGATGACGGCGTCGTGCGTTTCGCTGAGCTTGTCCCGAACCTGCGTGAGCAGGTCGAACTGCGCCTGGAGATCCTCGTCGCTGCCGGAGACACGTGGGTCTTTTTCGATACGAACGGCCTGGGTCTGCGTCTCGTCACCGGTGGTCAGCTTCACCTGGTATTCGCCCGGCAAAGCAACCGGTCCGGCGAGCATCTCCGGCTGCATCTGGTGGCCCTCCACCGCGGTAGCCGGCGGGTAGCGCATATCCCAGATGAACCGGTTCATCCCTGCGTTCTTCGTCACTTTCTGGCCGTTCTGGCCATTCTCGTCCTCGCTGGAGAGTGTTCGAACGAGATTACCTTCCTTGTCCAGGATTTCGAGCTTTACCTCTTCGTCAGTACCTTCAGGAAGGTAGTAATGCAGCGGGACGCCTACCGCCGGGTTCTTCCCGGCGTCGAAGAACTCTTGCGCCGGCTGCCCGTAGGTGTCTTTCGTCAGGCGATGGGCATTGACCCAGCCTCCGAACCGGCCGTAGCTGACTGCCGGACGGCCATCATCGCCCCAGCGACCGTAGTGCTTGAATCGAAGAACCGGTGGCGGCTGAAACAGGTGGATCTTCATGCCGCGAATCTCGTCGCTCATTTCCCGAAGCGGGTGAATATCGTCCAGAATCCAGAACGATCGGCCGTGGGTGGCAACCACCAGGTCGTCATCCTTGACGATCAGATCGTGAATTGGAACAACCGGCAGGTTGCCGCCCATCCGCTGCCAGTTGACGCCGTCGTCGTACGAGACGTAGATACCGGTCTCCGTGCCAGCGAAGAGGAGTCCCTGACGCTTCGGATCCTCCCGGATCGTGCGGGTGAAGTCGTTTTCCGGGATGCCGTTGACGATCTTCGTCCAGGACTTGCCGTAGTCGCTCGACTTGTAGAGATAGGGCGCAAAATCGTCCAGCTTGTAGCGCGTCGCTGCGACGTAGACCGTTCCGGCGTCGTGCGGCGAAGGTTCGATGATGCTGATCAGTGCCCAGTCAGGCAGGTCGGGCGGGGTGATGTTCTCCCAGTTCTCGCCGCCGTCCCTGGAGACGTAGACCAGACCGTCATCGGTGCCGGCCCAGAAGAGGCCTCTGGTATGCTCCGACTCCCGAAAGGCGAAGATCGTGCCATACGCCTCGGCGCCGGTGTTATCCCAGGTAATCTCACCGCCGGACGGCTCCAGCATGTGCGGCTCGGCCCGGGAGAGATCCGGCGAAATGTCCTCCCAGGACATGCCTTCGTCAGTGGAGCGATGCACGACGTTTGACGTGACATAAAGCACGTTCGGGTCGTGCGGGGAGAGCTCGATGGGGAAGGTCCACTGGAATCGGTACTTCAGGTCTTTCGCGCCGACCCCCATACCTGTGACTTCCGGCCAGACGTGGATCAGCCGGGTTTCGCCGGTGATCCGGTCGAACCGGGTCATGCGGCCGTTGCCTGGTCCACTGCCGATCGCCCCGGCGAACATGATGTGCGGCTTGTCCTGTCGCACCGCGATGTAGCCGCTCTCGCCGCCACCGGGCTCGAACCACTCCAGCGGGGTGATCGCGCCACGGACGGACTCGCTGGGAACCGACATGGCGGTGTTGTCCTGCTGCGATCCGTAGACCCGGTAGGGAACCTGGTTGTCCGCGGTGACATGATAAAACTGCGCGGTCGGCTGATTGAGCAATGTGGACCAGGAAAGCCCGCCGTTGTAGCTGACGCACGCGCCGCCGTCGTTGCCGTGGATCATCCGGTCCGGGTCGTTCGGGTCGATCCAGAGCGCGTGATTGTCGCCGTGGGGCGTGGGCACCATTGTGAACGTACTGCCGCCGTCGACGGACTTCCAGTTGCGCAGGTTGAGTACCCAGACTGTGTCGGCGTCGACGGGATCCGGGTAGACGTGCGTGTAGTACCAGGCGCGACGACGGAGATCCGGGTTCTCGCTGAGCCGGTTCCAGGTTTCGCCGTAGTCGTCCGAGCGGAACATCGCTCCGTCGACAGCCTCAACCAGCGCCCAGACGCGACCGGACTTCGCGGGCGAAGCGGCCACCCCGATCTTGCCGAGGGTGCCATCCGGAAGCCCGCTGTTGCCGGTGATCTCGGTCCAGGTATCACCGCCATCAGTGGATCGGAAGATCCCGCTTCCGGGGCCGCCGGAGTTCAGCTTGTAGGGATAGCGGCGAGCTTCCCAGGTCGTCGCGTAGAGTATCCGCGGGTTGACCAGGTCCATCGAGAGGTCGAACGCCCCGGCGTCCTCGTTCCGGAAGAGCACGTGCTCCCAGGTCCCGCCACCGTCCGATGACCGGAACACTCCGCGCTCTCTGTTCGGCCCCCAGACGTGCCCCAGCGCCGCAACGAAGACGAGATCAGGATTGTCCGGGTGGATGCGGATCCGGCCGATGGCGTGCGTGTCAGTCAAGCCGCAGTGCTGCCATGTCCGGCCGCCGTCGGTCGATTTGTAGACGCCGTCGCCGTGTGAGACATTGCCGCGAATGGACGTCTCACCGGTGCCGACATAGATGACGTTCGGGTCCGACTGGGAAACGGCCAACGCGCCGATCGCGGCGGTATTGAAGTAACCGTCCGAGATGTTGTGCCAGGTGTTTCCGCCGTCAGTGGTCTGCCAGACGCCGCCGGCACAGGCGCCGAAGTAGAAGGTGCCGGTCTCGGTCGGGTGACCCGCCACGGCGACGACCCGGCCACCCCGGTGCGGCCCGATCAGCCGCCAGTCAAGCCGTTCCAGCAGGGCCTGGTCGAGTGTTTTTCGTTCGGCTGCGGATGAAGACATCGATGCTCCTCTCAGTCGTAATCATCGATGCCCGTTTTCGCGCAGAATGAAAGGTCCGTCAAGGAGTGACGAAACAATACCTCCCGTCAACGAAGTGGATGCGGTGGAGGGCTACATCCAGATTTTCCAACCGGGCCTACCGCGTTCAAGGTGTTTTTCCAGAGTCTTGATTTGTTTCGAACTCTTCCGATAGCCGTACCTGACAGCGAGGTAAGCCGAAGCTAGCATCAAAAGCGCGACGAGTCCTAACCAGACTAGCGCGTCCATTCCAAGTTTGATCTGCTTACTCACCAATACGCCTGGCCGGAAGTACGGGAACCAGTTATGCCGACACCCGATCCGGCGCAAACTCGAGATCATGCACAGCTCTGAGCGTGATCGATTGCACCGACCCAAGTGAAATCAGGGCGCGATCAAAGCCGATTCGCGAGAGAAGAGGCACGATCACTGGTGCACTCGTTCAGGTTGGTCGTTATTTGGACGCAGAATGCGACGGTTGGGGCGTGTTGTCTGTCACGAGTTGCTCATACGAGATACTGGCCAGCGACTGTTCACCAAGCCGTTCCCGCGCATCAAGAATCTCCAGGCCGATGATGTGTCCTTCACTGTCGAGATCGGCTGTGACACCTTCCTCGAAATCGACACTATTCGCAGGCTCTGCGGAGCGTAGCTCAATGTAGAGAACATTCGCTTCGGGATCGTAGGTGATACGCATATCAAGCGCCTTTACTCAGGTCCTTTGTCGCGTACCGTCACAGTAATAATGACACGCCTGTCGAACTCGTCTATGAACGTGACGCGAAGCCATCCTTGCTCAATGAGCTTCCAAGCATTAAATCTGCCACTTCTGCTCGGAGTTATCGCGTCCGGCTCGGTAAGTGCTGATTCAACGTCGTCATTGGTTAGCTTCCAATACCGAAGCCGGTTTCGAGCATGCCGAACAAAGTGAAGTGGAAGCATGGGCCTCTCAGCTGGATTCAACGCGAGTTAGATTATCCCCAGCTCTCGACCAGCCTCTTCGATCGCCCCGAGGGCGGTGTCCAAATGCTCGCGGGTGTGGGTCGCGCTGATCATGCAGCGCAGGCGCGCCTGGCCACGCGGGACGGTCGGGAAGCCGATGCCCTGGGCGAACACGCCGCGCTCGTAGATCTTGTCCGAAAGCGCCATCGCCTGCGGCGCTTCACCGACGATCACCGGGACAATAGGCGTCTCACTGCGACCGGTATCAAGCCCCAGTTTCGCGATGCCCTCCTTGAAATAGCGGGTATTCTCCCAGAGCCGGTCGATCAGCTCCGGGTGCTGCTCCAGGATCTCGATCGCGCCGATGCAGGTGGCCACGACACTCGGGGGATGGGACGTGCTGAACAGGAACGGTCGCGCCACATGAATCAGGTAGTCGTGCAGCACCTGAGCGCCGGCGACGTAGCCGCCGACCGAGCCGATCGCCTTGGATAGCGTGCCGATCTGGATGTGCACCCGGCCGTCAATTCCCCAGTGGCTGACCGAGCCGCGGCCATTCTTGCCCAGCACACCGCTGGCGTGAGCGTCGTCTACCATGACCATCGCGTCGTACTTCTCGGCTAGCTCCGTGATTTCCTTCAGCGGCGAAATGTCACCATCCATGCTGAACACCCCGTCGGTCACCACCAGGCGAACCCGTTTGTCCTGGTGCTCTTTCAACGCGGCTTCAAGGTCGTCCAGATCGCAATGCTGATAGATGCGGCGGTCCGCCTTCGTCAGGCGAATGCCGTCGATGATACTGGCATGGTTGAGCTGATCGGAGATCACCACGTCCTGATCGGAGAGCATCGATTGCAGCACACCGACGTTGGCGGTGAAGCCGGACTGGAACATCAGCGAGGCCTCGGTGTGCTTGAACTCGGCCAGCCGCCGCTCAAGCTTCTCATGCAGGTCCATGGTCCCGGCGATCGTGCGTACTGCACCGGAGCCGACGCCATACTCCGAGGTTGCCTCGTTCGCCATCTCGATCAGTTTGGGGTGGGTGGTCAGTCCGAGATAGTTGTTGGACGACAGGTTGATCACCTTCTTCCCGTCCACCACAAACTCGGCGTCGTTCGTACTGCTGATCACCCGCAACGGGCGGTACAGGCCCTGGTCCTTGAGATTCTGGATCTCCTGCTCGAGGAACTCGAATCCCGGCATGGTCATGGTCTATCCTCCGATCCGATCACGCGATAGTAGCGGCCGGCGATTCTGCCGGCCCGTGAACACTTACTCGTGTTATGGCTGCTTCCCGCCTCGACGAGGGTGTCATTCTGAGCGCCAGCGAAGAATCTCGTTAGACGGAACTGGGTCATTTTCGAGAGAGATCCTTCACGGAGCCTGCACTGAGCCAGCCGAAGTGTTCAGGATGACACGACTTCTATTGGTTCACTGTCCCTCTCATGGGCAGTACTCCGATAAATAGTTGGAACGAGCGGCAGAGTCGCGCACCCCTACATTGATGCGACAGAATTGCCACCTACCGTCAAAACAATCTTCCCGGCTTCGCCCCGGGCGAGCAGGTCAACGCCCTCTTCGAAATCCTCGAGACGCATCCGGTGCGTGATGATCGGCCGAACGTCGACGATACCCTCGCCCAGCAAGGTCCGTGTCTGGTACCAGGTCTCGTACATCTTCCGGCCATAGATGCCATGAACCTCCGCCCCCTTCAGCACGATGAGATTGCTCAGATCGAATTCCAGTGGCTCCGCGGGCAGCCCGAGCACGGAAACCCGACCCCCGGAGCGCAGCGCCTGAAACGCCTGCCGGATCCCGACCGGGGCACCGGACATCTCCAGGGAAACGTCAACCCCGATGCCCTCGGTCGAGTCCCGAATCACCTCGACCGGGTCCTCATTCATTCCATTGATCGTCCGGGTCGCGCCGGCCTGCTGCGCCAGATCAAGCCGGTAGTCGTTGATGTCGACCGCAAACACCGGCCCGGCCCCGGAGGACCTGGCGATCCCGACCGCAAAAAGCCCGATCGGACCGCATCCCATAACCAGAGTGGAGCGTCCCGCAATCTCGCCCGAGAGCACGGTGTACACCGCGTTGCCGAACGGCTCCTGGATCGCGGCGATCTCCGGGTCCATTCCCGCCGGATTGACCCAGACGTTTTCGGCGGGGATCGCGATGTACTCCGCGAAGCAGCCGGGACGCATAACACCGACGAGCTTCGTGTAGGGGCAGATATGCTGCTGGCCGGTGCGGCAGAGCCGGCAGGTCCCGCA
>SKKR01000589.1 GCA_007123655.1 Thermomicrobiaceae bacterium | reverse complement strand
TCTCATCGAGAAGGACGAGACTGTCCTCGTCGGCTTCATCGAGCATCGCAATGATGCGCGTAATGTGTGAAGAAAAGGTGGAAAGGCTTTGCTCGATACTCTGTTCGTCGCCGATGTCCGCGAACACACCACGGAACACACTGACCCGCGAGTCGTCGCGCGCCGGGATGAACAATCCGGTCTGCGCCATCAACGTAATCAGTCCGACTGTCTTCAATGCAACCGTCTTGCCGCCGGTATTCGGCCCAGTGAGCACCAGGATCCGTGAACGGCCGCCCACTTCGACATCGATCGGCACCACGTCAGCAGGGTCGAGAAGTGGGTGGCGCGCCTCTCGAAGACGAATCAGATGTTGGGAATGACCGCCTGGATACGGGTCCCCGTTACGACCAATGATGGGTTCCACGGCGCGAAGCTCGAAGGCGAGCCGGGCTTTCGCAAGGGCAACGTCCAGCGCGGAAACGGCTTCGATGGTCTTCCCGATCGCGTCCGCGCTGTCTCCAACCTGGTTCGTCAGAGCGCGAAGGATGCGCTCGATCTCGTGCTCCTCTTCCATCTGCAGCTGGCGCCACTGGTTGTTCAGATCGACGACATCCATCGGCTCGACGAACAGGGTCTGACCACTGGATGACGTGCCCTGAACGACGCCCGGAACCTGCGACTTCCGGTCGGCGCGGACGGGAACGACGTAGCGCCCCTGACGCATCGTGACAATCGACTCCTGCAGCGCCGGCTGGTAGCGACTGTCCTCAACCATTCGATGCAGCTTCTGGAGCAAGCGACGGTGTGAGGTTTTGATCTCCGATCGGATTCGCGACAGCTCTGGAGACGCACTGTCCAGAATCTCACCCTGTGAGCCGATCGCCCGTCCGAGCGCGGTTTCAAGCTCCGGAAACTCCAGAATCCGGTCAACGAACTCGGCGAGTTCAACGAACGGTTCTTCGCGCTCGTTGAACTGGAGAAACGTTCGACGGCAATTGCGCGACGCCTGCAGCGTATCCAGTACCTCACGCAGATCCGGCGGGGTGAGTAGCGAGCCTCGATCCGCGATCTCCAGCGCTTCCCGGATGTCACGCACCCCGCCAACGCTGAACTCAATGTGGTCGGTGAGCAGATCCACAGCCTCGCGGGTTACTGAAATCAGATAGCGAACCTGGTCCGGGTCGGAAACCGGACCGATTTCGAGTGCATGCTCGGTTGCCAGTGAGAAATGGCACCGGTCAGCCAGCATCTCCAGGACACGGTCGAACTCGAGGACCTCGATAGCGGAACGTGACATGAGTGGCTCAGTCTTCCGGGGCAAGCACGGATGGAGCGCCACCTGGCACCCAAGAGCCGGTGGCATTGTAGACGTACGTCGCGATCTCTTCGGTCGCTGTTCGCAGCGAGGCGTTATTGTACTGTCGGCTGGCAAACACCGGCGTCTCCCCTGGCGGAATCTCATCCAGAGTGTTGGACGTCACTTCGACGACTACTGTCACCGTCGCGAGCGCAACGACCGCTGAAAGCAAGACCGTTGCAAGGAGAATGGGAACGCCGCCGCGAAGATCGAATCGGTATCCGGAGCGCGCCGAGAGCGTCCTGAAAGACCGTACCGCCAGGTACAGGACCAACCCGCCGACAAGAAGCATGGCCACGAGGAAGCCGATCAGGTTCGAAGTCCAGCGCTCGATGCCCGGGATCAGGCCGTGGAGTAAGCGGCCAATCGGATTTCCGAAGATATCCGCCCCGATCAGCCCCACCCAGAGCGCCACGAGCATCGCCAGGGCCCGTGCGAGTCCGGAGAAGAACACACCCACGAACACCGCGATCATTGCCAGGATAATGAGGACATCAAGAAGATTCATAAACTCCGGCTACAACACTCCAGAAACCCTGGCTCACCGGTCATCCTGATCCGGACGGTCGGCGCGAAGGGCGAACGATTGACAAGAACATCTGTTCGCTCGTATACTTCCGTCAAGCAACTACTTTCGCAGTAGACGAAATGAGGTCATGGATGGCAAAACAACTGTCTCGACGCCAGGAGACCATGTTGGCATACATCGAGCAGTTCATCGACGAGCATTCCTATCCCCCGACGATTCGCGACATCCAGCGAGACCTCCAGATCTCATCGACCAGTGTGGTGGATTATAACCTGAATGCGTTAGAACATCGCAATTTTATTCGACGCAATCGCAACATTTCCCGCGGGATCGAGCTGGTGGGACGTCAACCCCAGCCCGGAAATCTCGTTCGCATTCCGATCGTCGGTCGAATCGCGGCCGGTGAGCCGATTCCGGTGCTCGATGACGTTCAGATTGATGAGAGTACCGAATCGATCGAGTTGAGTGGCGATATGGTTGGCGCACGACAAGAAGGCCTCTTCGGGTTGCGTGTTCGAGGAATGTCGATGATCGACGCTCTCATCAACGATGGTGACATCGTGGTCCTCCGGCATCAGCAGACCTGTGAGAACGGTGAGACGGTCGCCGTCTGGCTCCGAGATGAGAAAGAAACAACTCTGAAGAAGTTCTATCTGGAGGACGGGCAGATCCGCTTGCAGCCTGCGAACGCGCAGATGGAGCCGATCTACGCGGCGCCGGAAAACGTCGAGATCCAGGGCAAGCTCGTGACCGTTTTCCGCCCATACGCGTGAGCCGCACATGCGTCGATCGGGACTGCTCTATTCGCGTGCGCAATTCCGTTCAGGAACGGATCGTGAGTGCCCACATCACACGTTCCCGACAGTCGTTGAGTGGTACGAACAGAATTGCTGGACGTGCTCGTGACTGGTCGAACGCGGGTCGTCATGCTCGGGACGTTCGGGCTCCGGCCGAAGGGCACTATGAGCGCCAGGGCCGCCGGGCTCGCCGAATCGCTTGTTCCGCTTGGCGTTGACTCCCTCATCGTTACCGTCCCCTGGGATTCTCCTGAAAGCGCCGGCGAGCGCGGATATTTTAACGGCATCCCATACGTGAACACCAGGACGGTCAGGCCGCGGCTCTGGCCAATGGCGGTCCGTGAAATGGTCGCGGAAGCCAGCCGGTTCCAGCCTCATCTCGTCCATCTCTTCAAGCCGAAGGGGTTCGGAGACCTGACCGCCAGATGTCTGCATCAGTCGGGATTGCCTGTCGTTGTGGACATGGACGACTGGGAAGGTGATGGCGGCTGGAATGACGTGCTCCCGTACTCTCGGGCTCAACGGCGGCTCTTCGACTGGCAGGAGCGAACCTGGCCGGCCCGGGCAGACGGGGTCACGGTGGCCAGCGAAGTGCTGTGGCATCGAGCCCGTCAGTTCGGAGCGCCGCTGAACGCAATGCTCCGCGTACCGAACGCGCTGTCGGTTGACCGGTTTCGGGAGCTGTCCCCGCAGCCGGGCGCTGAAAAAACGGGCGTCACTGGCCAGGAACTGAACATCCTGGTGTACACGCGTTTCGTGGAGTTCTCCCCGTCGTTTCTGATCAAAGTCCTTGCACAGGTCGTCGGCCGTTGCCCAGCGACAACGCTGACGGTCGCCGGTGGTTCCGGAGACGGCACCGCTGAACGGACGCTTGAAGCGGACGCTGCTCGTGCCGGGCTACGTGATCACCTGAAACTCATCGGCTGGCAGGATCCAAAGCACCTTGCAGAGGTTGCGTCAACCTGTCACGTTGGTCTGGTGCCATTCGACGATACGAACATCAACCGCGCCAAATGCTCGGTGAAGTTGCTCGAGTTGCTCGCCTGCGGTTTGCCAGTTGTCGCATCCAACGTCGGAGAGAACCGGACCTACGTCCGCCCCGGACGAAACGGACTGCTGGCGCGTGCCGGTGACGCAGCTGGACACGCGTCGGCAATCGTGGATGCGTATGCGGCGCGTCAATTCGGAATGATCGACTCTGAGCAGATCCGGCATGACGCCAGGGAGCGATTCTCCTGGGACCGAACGGCTCGTTCGGTAAGGCAACGCTACCTGGGGATCACGCCGGGATCCTGACCGAAGTTCGCGGTTTTGACGTATACCTCGGGCACTGCTAGCATGCAACTAACGTACGAACAGCACGTACGGTGATAGGCATGGCCCGCTCGGGAGGAGGTCGGGGTGGATATTGGTCGCGCGATTCAATACGTGTTCCAGGATCCGAACTGGATCAAGAAAATTCTGATCGGAGGATTGCTCTTCTTCATCCCGATCATCGGGTGGTTCATTGTCGGAGGGTATTATCTGCGAGTTGTTCGGAATGTAAGCCTGGGCACGGATAGTCCGCTTCCGGAATGGGACCAGTGGGGTGACGACTTCGTACGCGGCTTCAAGATCTTCGTTACGTATCTGGTCTACAGCATTCCGCTCATCCTGCTCTTGTGTCTGATGGGAATCGTCGCAAGCTTCGATGACGCCGCGGGGGGAGGGGCCGGCCTCCTGTTCCAGTGCATCTCGTTCATCTACAGTATTGCGCTGTATTTCATCGCGCCGCTCTTCATTGGGCGCCTTGCAGCCAGCGAAAACCTGGGCGATGCGTTTCAGATCGGCGATATCATCTCTGAGGCGCAGCGAATTCCGTCTCAGCTCCTGATCTACGTCATCATCGTGTATGTCGCCGGCTTCGTTGCGATGTTCGGTCTTATTCTCTGTTTCGTCGGCGTCGTGTTCACCTCATTCATCGCGAACCTTGTCACGGGACACCTGGTCGGCCAGATCCGGGGGATGATCGCCGGGCCGCCAGCGCAGGAACCATCGGTGTAACTCGCCGTCAGAGGCATCCGTATACTTGGATAGTGGCCGGGCTCGCGGACACGCGTCGGCGTTGTCCGGCCGCGATTCCGAGGTTGATTGTCGAACAACTGAACAAACGGCGAGACTCACATCATGGACATCTTCACGGGTGCTGGACTGGCTGCTCCAGCCGGACTCAACGCATACATCCCATTGCTGACCGTTGGCCTGCTTGCCCGGTTTACCGATCTGGTAACGCTGGAGTCCCCGTATGACGTGATCGCGACCGATGCCGGCCTGATCACGCTGACGGTTTTGCTCGTCATCGAACTGTTCGCCGATGCCATTCCCGGAGTCGATTCGGTAAACGACGTCATTCAGACCGCGATCCGGCCGGCCGCCGGAGCGTTTCTCATGCTCGCCTCAGACGGGAACCTGGTTGACATTCATCCGGTTCTGCAGGTGATACTCGGCGCCGGGCTTGCCGGGATCGTGCATGCGGTCAAAGCGCTGGCGAGACCCGTGATCACCGTCTCCACGGCCGGTCTCGGGAACCCGGGGGTCAGTATCATTGAAAACATCATCGCGCTGATAGTCTCGGTCCTGGCGATCCTGATACCCGCGTTCGTCCTTGTTGCGGTCATACTGGTCCTCGCGTTCGCAATTCGCTGGCTCGTCAGGCGACGGCGATACGCCAAATAGCAAACGGCAACAAAGTTGACATGGGTTAACTCAACTCGTATACTCGACGTGGATGTCATTCGTCCGAGTCAGCGACGAGAAGCCTGAGAGCGACATGGAATTCAAGGACTATTACCAGGTTCTGGGGGTACCCCGGGACGCGGACGAAAAACAGATCAAGTCGGCGTATCGGAAGCTCGCCCGGAAGTATCATCCGGACGCCAATACCGGCGAACCCGACACCGAGGAGCGCTTCAAAGAGATCAATGAAGCGTACGAGGTGCTTAAAGATCCGGAGAAACGATCCAAGTACGACCGGTTCGGTGCGGATTGGGAACGCTATCAGCACGCGGAAACGTCCGGACACGCGGCGGGCCCGGAGGACTTTGCGTCATGGTTTGCCGGGACGCCGAGCGGTGGTCGCGTTCATTACGAGTATCGCACGACCGGTGATTCCGGCTTCTCTGATTTCTTCGAGACGCTGTTCGGGGATGCATTCGGCGGCGGGCGAACGACGACCCGGGAGCGAGTCCGCTCACAACCTCAACGCGGGCAGGACTACGAGTATCCAGTCGAGATCCCGCTGCGGGACGCCTATCATGGCACGACTCGCCGGTTTGACATTCAGCTACAGGAACGTTGCCCGTCCTGCGCCGGGACCGGGATGAACGGCCGCGGGTTCTGCCCGCAATGCAGCGGAAGTGGCACCGTGCCGAAGAGCAAGACGATCGAGGTGCAGATACCGGCAGGCGTCCGAACGGGTTCACGGGTACGCGTGGCCGGACAGGGCGCTCCCGGCATCAACGGCGGACCGAGCGGCGACATCTACCTGAGAGTCAGCGTGAAGCCAGACAGCCGGTTCGAACTGGACGGGAACAACCTGCGTACGGACGTGGCAGTCCCGCTCTATACCGCGATCCTTGGCGGTGAAGCGCTCGTACCCACCGTCGACGGCTCAGTTGCGCTGACAATCCCTCCGGAGACGCAGAACGGGCGTATCTTCAGGCTGCGCGGCAAGGGGATGCCAGCATTGTCCGGCGGAAAGCGCGGGGACTTGCTGGCCAGAGTTCGAATCGAAATCCCAACGAATCTGACCGACGAGGAACGCGAATTCTTCAGTAAACTGGCCGAACTCCGGGCGGCCGCTCGCTAGTCTCGCGTACGGGATAGCGCGTGGTATAGTCTTTTTCCGGACCTCACGCGCGGTGTACACCCCGCGTGAGATTTGTGTGCCACAGGCAGGAGCCGGACATGAGCGTTACGATCGTCATCGGAGGACAGTGGGGCGATGAAGGCAAGGGGAAGATAACCGACGCCCTCGCGGCCCACGCCGACATGGTCGTCCGGCCGAACGGGAGCGCGAACGCCGGTCACACTGTTCAGACCGACGCAGGCATCTTCAAGCTGCACCTGATTCCGTCCGGAATCCTCTACCCTGACTGCTCCTGCGTCATCGGCGCCGGTGTCGCGGTGGACCCGAAGTCACTGATCGAAGAGATCGACGAACTGAACGATCGCGGGATCGATACGTCCCGCCTGATGATCAGTGATCGCGCGACCCTGATCTTGCCGTATCACCCCAGAATTGATCAACTCGAAGAAGAGGGAAGAGGTGACGACGTAATCGGCACCACACTCCGTGGAAACGGCCCGGCCTACGCCGATAAGGTAAGCCGGCGCGGATTACGTGTTGCCGACCTCATCGATGAACGCACGTTCGTCACCCGTCTCCGCGCGGTGCTTGACGAGAAGAACAGACTGCTGACGTCGATGTACGGAAGCGATCCGTTCGACGAGAGTCAGATGCTCGAGGAGTACGCCGCATACGCGGAACGTCTGGCGCCATATACGGTCCAGGCGGAGCTTGTTGTCCAGGACGCGATCGACGCGGGTCAGCGAGTCATGATCGAGGGCGCTCAGGCGACGCTTCTGGACATCGATTACGGCAGCTATCCGTACGTCACGTCGACGAATCCGACCGCTGCGGGCGCCTGCCAGGGAGCCGGGATCGGTCCGTCGCAGGTTGACCGGGTGATCGGCGTGTACAAGGCATACGTTACACGCGTTGGCGGCGGCCCGTTTCCGACTGAATCGACTGATGACCCCGGAGCGATCCTGCGGGAGCGTGGCAAGGAGTTCGGCACGACGACAGGGCGACCGCGACGCACTGGCTGGTTCGACGCCGTCGCGGGTCGATACGCGGCGCGAATCAACGGCCTGAATGAAGTTGCGCTCACCAAACTTGACATTCTCGACGAGTTCGAGACGATTCCGGTCTGCGTCGGATATCGAACCGCTGACGGCG
>SKKR01000514.1 GCA_007123655.1 Thermomicrobiaceae bacterium | reverse complement strand
TCCAACAACGGTTCCGGACCCGATTGGGATGACCAGTGTTTCCTGCTCCTCGCTTAGCGAAACCGGCGCCCGGGCGTGCATCCGCAGGTGCGTTCCCTCGTTACTCACACAGAACAACGTGACCAGTCCGAAGCCGAAGTACTCGTGGATAAGCTGGCTCGCGAGAACGCACAGTCTCTCTTCGTCGCGAATATCGGCGATCTCGTGTGCCAGCCGGTTGATCGCGCTCAGATGCGCCACGTGTCGTGCCTGGATGTCTAACAGGCGAAGGTTATCCAGCGCCACCGCGGTCTGGCGAGCGATGGCCATGAGGAGTTCGGATTCTTCCTGGTCGTAGGATGCAAGCTCGCTGGAGATGGCGATCACGCCAATCACCTGATCTCCCTGGAGCATCGGCGCGCCCATCCAGGCGCGTTGCTTTGCGGCAGACAGTGCTGCTGATGGTTCGATCCCACGCATGCGACAGGCTGCCTGATAGTCTGAGACAACCAGGGGAATACCCGTGCGCTGAACTTCAATTGCAAGACCGACATCATACGGGGTGTTCTCAAGGTCACGCCTACGCTCCCCGCCTGCGTGCAGGAACTCACATCGCAACGTGCCGGTTTGCTCATCGACTAACGAGATTTCAGTGAAGTCATTGCTTTCCAGGCTCTGGATGGCGGCTCGAACCTGGTCGAACAGAGAGTTGCGGTCTCTGCTGGTGCTCACCGCGCGTGCGATCTCGATCAGCACGCCGAGCCGGCGGACACGATCAACGCGCGCGGATTCGTACCGCTTCTGGATCTCGTTCGCGGCATCATCCCAACCGGACTGGTTCATCTCGATGTGGGCAACCGTGAGCAGCCGGCCACAAAGCTCCGTGGTGAACTGGCTTGTCTCGAATGTCAGCTGACCCGAGTCAACTTCGTCGTGATCACCGAGCACTTGGCGGACGGCGACCGGCAGGACGCTCATCGCCTGGATCGCCCCGACGGTCATCTCATCGCTTGGCTTGATCCCTCGCCAGCGGAGCGCCATTGTCGATTCGCCGAAATCGGTCCCGAGAAACCAGTTGGCAAGTGCAAGAATCGAGACATCAAGCTGATCGGAGTAAAACGACGTGCTCGGGTCGTCCGGATCCAGTTTCAGCAACGCCCGCCAGGCGTCGAGAATCGCTTCCCGGTGGCTGAACACCAGGCCGGCGTAATGCGCCCGCTCTTCGGTTGACTCCACATGTCTCAGTTCCACAAAGGCGAGCCCTCTGGTGTACGTTGCGCATCTCGACCCGGTCGATGGGACAACGACTTCTAACGATTGTCCGACAAACTGGTTGTCGACGCATCCAACAACCGCACAGTTCAAGGCTGTCCCTTTGGACAGGGGTGGACCTCCCCGGTTCAATGGTTGGCAGTCGCCTCCGGCCAGATTCGATAGCAACCGACATTCCGCCCCTTCGACTAATGCCGGTAACAGTCGATCGTCCCGGCGCGGATCACGACCCCGGAGCTATTGGATTTCCCGCGGGCCCGGAGGACAATGACTCTGAAGAGTCAGGATCTTCCTGACGCCCTGGAGCGGCAGTTGAGCGTTCTCACAGTAGTGGGCGACGTGCGGTGAACCTCGTTCATCGCAACGTCCGGTCGGGAACGTGGATATCGTACGGCAGGAATTCACCCGGTGAGGGTCATACTCGCGCTCGCAATCGCCGTGATCATTCTGGCAGGCGTCAGCCTGTTTCCCGTTCGTGACACTGAGCGCGCAAATTTCGCCACGCCGGGCTTTCACCGGGCGTGGCAATCCGAACCGGCCTCGGCGGCACGTTCGCTCGACCTCTGGGGAAGTGAGCCATTGCTCTGGCGGGTTGAACCGTACATCGGCGCGCCGAATGACCGACGGGTCGTTCAGTACTTCGAACGCGGGCGCATGGAGCAGAATTCGGGTTCCAACACGGTGACTCACGGGTTGCTGGCTCGGGAGTTGACGAGCGGCCAGGTGAATCTCGGAGACGGACACTCCTTCGGCCGCCAGCCGCCGGAGATTTCGGTGGATTCCGGAGATCTCGATCCCGAAGTCCCCACCTATCTCACCCTCAGCCGGGTCGTAGGCGAACGCGCCGCCGACCGTTCTCGCGGGAACCAGAGAATCACTAGCTGGATCTATCGTGGTGGGACATATGAGTCCGGCTCACCGCCGGAGGAGGTCATCTACGCCGAGTTCGTGTCCGAGTCCGGTCACAATCTGCCGGACGTCACAGTCGATCTTTTCGCGCAGCCGGAGTTTGCGGATGACCGATGGATTGACGTGTTCGGGTTTCCGATCAGCGAGCCCTACTGGACAACCTTCCGGAAGAACGAGGAGACCACGACCTCATTGATACAGGTGTTCGAACGTCGCATCCTGGTCTACACGCCGGGACAGGCGTTCGAGAGAACGTTCAGCGTCGCGAACTCCGGCCGGCACTATCTGATCTGGCGATATGGTCGAGCGCCGGACGCTGACGACCCGCCGGAGTCGAAGGTCGCTGGCGAGCCGGGGTTCGTTCATGACGACGATGTATCGGTTTCCGCGGTCGCGACCGACATTGGCACCCCCATCGATCTGGAGCTGTCGGTTTCAGGTCATCTCCTGGTCCTGACGCGGGAAGGGAATGTCTACCGATCGAGTGCTCTGGACCCATACCGGACCGCTGGCGAGTTCACCCTGTGGGCGAGCGGTATCCCTGAACCGATCGGGATCGTTCGCAGCGGCGCTCGGGTGCTGATCACGACCGGTGAGGGTGCGCGCTGGTACGAGGACGTTGACGGTGTGGGCGATCTCGATGAATCAATGTCACGCGAACTCGCCCCGGATGGCGTGTCGAGCCGACCGGGTTCCCCGCTGCGCACCAGCTACGGAGAGGTTCTTACCCACGATGTCTCGAGGAGCGGGGAGGAATATCTCAGAGCGATCGGCTCCAGCGAACCGCTGTACATGCTCAGCGAACTCGTGTACCAGCCAGGGCCCGTGGCGTTTTCCGATCGAGAGCTGTTCCTCACCGGCGTGCTGGAAAATGACCGGGCAGCGATTCTTAACATGGCAATAAACGGCCAGAACGGGGGCGATGCGAGCCCCTTGACGCTGATGTCGTTTCCACCGCAGACGAAGCCCACCGCGATCGCCATCGCGGACGAACCACTCTGGTCCATCACCTCGCTTGGACACGTATTCATCAGCATCTCGGGAGATGACGGATCGCGGATCTACGCGCTTGCGCTTTCGCGTCCCGATACACCGAACGAGCTCGTTGAGATCGCCGCCGGGTTTAACGACCCACGAGCGATGCTGTTCGGGCTGGATGGATCGCTCTATGTCGCCGATGCTGACCGCGGCGCGGTCTTTCGAATCAGCTATACCGGAGACTGACGCGTCACGATCATCGCCCGTTCTTCGAGACCTGACCAAGCTCCGTTGCCCGGTGATAGGCCGACCAGACCGCTTCGTTGACGACGGTCCGAAACCCACCCTGATCGAGCGTCTTCAGGGCGGAAGCGGTCGTCCCACCCGGTGTGGTGACCATGTTTCGAAGTTCGGCCGGATGCTTGCCGGACTGGCGGGCGTAGAGCATCGCGCCGAGCATCGTCTCTTCCACCAGTTTCTGAGCCACCGGGCGCGGGAAGCCGAGATGCACGCCGGCGTCGATCATTGCCTCCAGCATCATGAATACATAGGCCGGTCCTGACCCGGAAATGGCGGTTGCCATATCGATCGCCTCTTCCGAATCGAGCTGCACGGCCGTGCCCATCGTGCCGAGGATCGCCGCAACCCGCTCCCGTGCGGTTTCGTCGACGGCCGGGGCCGGAATCCAGGCGGTGACGCCGTTGCCGATCTGGGACGGCGTGTTCGGCATTGAACGGACGATCCGGTCGTGTTGAAGACCCTCGCTCAGCCGCTCGATCGTGGCGCCCGGGATGATCGACACGATGGTCTGATCCTGGCGCAGCGTTCCGGCGAGTTCGCGCATGACCTTTTCCAGACTCTGCGGCTTGATGGTCAGAAGAATGATGTCGCAGTTCCGGACGGCTTCGGTGTTGTCGTGGGTAATGCTGATGCCGAGTTGCTTTTCAAGCTCGTAGCGCCGGGTGTCAATCGGCTCTCCCCCGCGGATCCGATCACGCGTGATCATGTCCTCGCTCAGCAGGATCGAAATGATCGCTTCCGCCATCACGCCACAGCCGACGAATCCCAGCTGCGTGTCGGCAAGAACGCCGGACGTTGTCGATTCATGTTGCATGATTTCCATCAACCCGTTTCCTTTCGCAGTGCGTTTCTGGTGTTGCTCCGTATGCTGCTGCCTGGCGGCCTCTCGAACGCGAAAGCGGATGCCGTTCGGCACCCGCGTCACCCGGAACCCCGTTGTTGCGTTCGGACTTTTACTTCACAGTGGCGGTTCCTGGTGATGCGAGTCGAGGGCCGCCCGTAGGGGCGGGGGTGATA
Source organism: Thermomicrobiaceae bacterium (assembly GCA_007123655.1). GTDB lineage: Bacteria > Chloroflexota > Chloroflexia > Thermomicrobiales > Thermomicrobiaceae > SLMJ01. The sequence continues at coordinate 3,209 of SKKR01000514.1, read as the reverse complement.
GGGGGAGCAGGGGGCAGTGGCAGGGCGCGCTCATGCTGCGGCCGGGTGGCCGCCGAGAGACTTATCATGAACGTTGAGCTGCGACGTGCAATCGTCTCCATCACGCCCGATTCTCCACACGTTACGCTCGCGGGAAATCTCACGCTCTCCCGCCGGTGCCGGGTATTGTACCCGCTTGAAAGCGACTCGTACAGGGACGGATCGGTGCTTCCGGTTCCGGACCGGGAGCACGTGCGCTTGCTCCCGGCCTGGCCACGTTCGCTTCGCCCAGGGAAGCTCCCTGGAACGTTATCCCTGTTCGACTTCAGAGTCTTCCCGGTTCTCGGTCGCCGGCTCTTCGGCAACGGCGACTTCGTCGTCAGAATTGACCAGCGCTTCCTTCGGCTCTTCGTCCGTTTTCTGCTTCTTCTTGCGAGCCTCGCGCTCTTTCTTCTTCTCCTGAGACGGCTTTTTCTTCTCTTCTTCAAGGACCTCCGGCTTGATGCGAAGGAACCCTTCCAGTCGCCGTTTGATGCCTTCGTAGTCTTCTTCGTCCGAAAGCTGTTTCTTGACGGTCGACCAGGTCCGGCGCTCGGTCTCAAAGATGGTCTGCCCACCGTGCGTCCGGACAAACACCGCCCAGCGGCCAAGCTGGACCATCATCCAGTCATACAGGATCTTCGGCTCCAGCGTGGCGCCGTGGAGATAGAGCGGGTGATACGCTCCATCAATTGGCTTGTCGTCAACGAAGATCTCCCGGGCGGCGACGAGCCCCGGCTGCTCCAACAGTGTTTCGGTGACGGCCCGGTAGAGCCGCGGATATGTCCGGCGCCGCTGTTTCCAGCGTCCACCGTGTTTGCCCTCCGGCATCTCATCGCGCGGGATTCGCTTCAGCATCGCCTTGAGAGTGTTGACCGGGTCTTCACGCATTCCCTGCCCCATGGAGAGGATGGTCTTGCCGCCGGGGGTTGTAAGCCGGGGCGCGTCTTCCCCATCCAGCATGATCATGCCGTAGGAGTTCGCCGGCTCGTCCTTGAACTCCTGTGATGTCACACGCCGGGTAAGCAGGAAGCGATCCCACCCGTTCTCCGGGTGATAGATCGGCAGCGCGTCGATCCCGCAGCGACGGTAGCGCCGCTGAATGACAACGTTCGCTGCGATCCATCCCAGCGCGAACGCCAGCCGATCCGGCGTTTCGATCCCGGTGAACTTGTCCGGGTCGTCCGGAGACGGGGAGGCCGCTTCCAGCCCCTCGTAGTTCTGAATTGCGAGCTTCACCTGTTCCTGGATATCGATGGCTCTTCCTCCTCCTCGATTAAACCCGATCCAACGTCTCTGGAAGTGTGATTCGTTCTGTCTGTCAGCATTTTAGTATATCCATGCAAACGCGCCGGTGCGAGTATTCAAATGCGCAACGCGACCGGACTCTTGAGCGAACGATCGCGTGGTATCGTGAGGCGATGCGCGGCCCGGATACAGGAATGCCGGGACAGCCGGGATTGTTGACACTCGGTGGCGCGCGGTTCGTCCAGAGGGTGCGCTCAAGAATCACGCGCGCGACCGCGGCAGGAAGAAGCGAATGGCGGAGTCGCCCTGTGAACTCAGCGGGAGCAGGTGTCGCGACGGAAACGGACGAACACACGTCAACCCCCGAACGCCTCATCGTCGTTCTGGTGTCGGTCTGTGTCTTCATTTCGGTCCTCAACACCAATATGTTCAACGTCGCGCTCCCGTCGATCGGGCGCGAGTTCGACGTAACACCCGGCGGGCTGGGCTGGGTCGTCACGTCCTATTCACTGATTTTCGGGATCGGAACACCATTTTACGGCCGTCTGGCGGACATCTACGGCCTTCGCCGCATGTTTATGATCGGCCTGACGATCTTCTCCGTTGGGTCCCTGGCCTGCATGATCGCGCCGGAGTACTACCTGCTGATCGCCGCGCGCGTCATTCAAGCTGCCGGCACCGCGGCGATTCCCGCGCTGGGTACGGCCGCGATCTTCCGGGCGATTCCGGCGGAACGTCGCGGGACCGCAACCGGCTATATCGCAGCGATGGTCGGGATCGGCTCGGCGATCGGCCCGTCGCTCGGCGGGGCGATCACGGAGCTCATCTCCTGGCGTGGGCTGTTCTTCTTCGGGGCGATGCTGATCATCGCGGTGCCGGTCACCCCGAAAATTCTCCCTCGCGACGAGGCCAAAGGCGAAGCCACACTCGATCTTCCCGGCGGATTCCTGCTCGGTGCGATGATCGCCGGGTTGCTCATCGGGATCACCAATCTGGACGATTACGGCATCACGTCTCCTTGGGTGCTCGGTCCCTGGCTCGGGTTCCTTGTGGCGTTTCTTCTGCTGAACTACCGGATTCGTACAGCCCCGGACCCGTTCATCCCGACGGATCTGCTCCGGAACTCGAACTACCGGATGCTGGTCTTCATCGGGTTTGCCATGCTCCTGACTCACATGGGTACGCTGGTGACGGTGCCGCTCCTGCTGGACCGCGTGAATGAGATAAGTTCGGCGAGGATCGGCCTGGTGATGCTCCCGTCGGCGATTATGTTGAGTATCGTCGGGCCGATAGCCGGGCGACTGACTGACCGGATCGGTGCGCTGATCCCGCTGCGCACCGGGATTGCAATCTCGTTTGTCGCGCTGTTCATGATGACCAGTTTCGGCGCGGGAGGGTCAGAGTACGTTGTGGCGAGCATTCTGTTACTGACCGGAATCGGCATGGGACTCGCCAACTCACCGATGATCAACAGTGTCTCGCTGATCGTACCGACCGAACGTACGGGGATCGGCGTGAGTATCTTTCACATGACCTTCTTTCTCGGTGGAGCCTTCGGCGCCGCGCTGATCACATCCGTGATCGATTTTCGAACCACGTCCACGAACGCGTTGAACGTATTCCATGCGGGTGGCGGCGTCGAGTTCAGCGACGCGTTCCTGGTGCCGCTCACGATCTGCGGGATTGCGCTTGTACTCTCGATACTGCTACGGGTGCCCAAGCCGTGGGAGGCTGGCGCGGCCGAGCGTGAGGAGTAGGATCGCGGGTTACTCTCCGGCGCGCAGCACGTCACTCAGATCGCTTCTCCTCGCGATCCAGGCGAAGACCAGTGCGGCACCCACGGCGATGACGACCAACCCGAATGCCTGCGCAGCGGCAAGGACCCAGTTGATCCCGATGACGACCTGCTCTTCCGGGGGATAAAGGCTCGCGATGTCCAGCCC
>SKKR01000341.1 GCA_007123655.1 Thermomicrobiaceae bacterium | reverse complement strand
GTGGAACTCTGCCGGCGCCTTGTACCCCGCCAGCCACGACCTGCACCAGGCCTGAAGATCATCGGGTTCGGGCCACCCTTGTTCGTTGCAGGTGACGAACGCGACAACACGCTGCCCCCATTCCTCGTCAGTGACTCCCACGACGCCGGCGTCGGTGACTGCCTCATGTGCACAGAGCACAGCTTCCACCTCGGCGGGATAGACGTTCTCGCCGCCGGTGACGATCAGATCGTCGCGCCGGTCCAGCACGAAGAGATACCCGTCGGCGTCCAAATAACCGGCGTCACCGGTGAGGAACCAGCCGTCCGAGAATGCGGCCGCAGTATCCGCTGCTCGCCCGTGATATCCCGCCGTTATCACCGGTCCCCGGACTGCGATTTCGCCCGGAATGCCGGGATCGACAGGGGACGCGCCCTCCAGGATCGCGATCTCGTTCGGGTAGAGCGGCTTGCCGGCCGACCCGAGCTTCGTCAGGGCTTCGTCCGGTGCCAGGGTCGCGATCTGCGAGGCGCTTTCGGTCAGTCCGTAGGTCTGTGTCACGGGAACACCCGTTTCCGCGCAGCTGTCCAGCAATGGCTTTGGCGCCGGCCCACCACCCAGCAGGACACACCGAAGCCACGCCGGATACGGATCGCTCCCCGGCGCCTGAAGCATTCGCCGAAGCATCGTGCTTACCACGGAAATGATCGTGACCCGGTCGTCGTGGATGGACCGGTTCACGTGCTCCGGATCGAACGTCTCATGCAACACGACGGTGATCCCGTAGATCGCCGAGCGCATGAGAATGGAAAGTCCTCCCACGTGGAACAACGGCAACACCGCCAGCCAGCGGTCGTCGGTGTGCGTTCCCAGGTTGAGCGCGGAGCCGATCGCGCTCCACCAGTGGTTACCATAGGTCAGCAGTGCTCCTTTAGGGCGTCCGGTGGTGCCGGAGGTGTACATGATGGAGTGCACGTCCGACGACCGGTGGTATTCGAACGTTTCCGGCACTCGTTCGCCCTGCGCTGCGAACGACGATGGATCGTGCGGGTCTATGTGTTGCAGGCGGAGTTGCGCCGATTGATCCCGATCGATTGATATGACTTCCTCCGGGGCGTCGTCAGCGATCAGGAGCGAAACGCCTGCGTCTCGAAGCTGCCAGTCGATCTCACTGCTCGTCAGTCGCCGGTTGATCGGCACTGAAACCGCCCCGAGGCGTGACACCGCGTGCACCAGAACCACGAACGCGACACTGTTTGGCAGATACAACGCGATATGGTCACCCTGTTGCACACCGCGCCGGGAAAGCCAGGCGCTGCCCGCATCGGCCAACCAGTCGAGTTCCCCAAAGGTAATTTGGTCCCGCCCCGTGACCAGTGCGAGGCGGTCCGGGTTCGTGAAAGCCCGTCTTCGGAGCCAGTCTGGAAATGGTAGCTGTTCAGGTGTATTCATCTTCCGTAATCCATGTTTCGGCAGCTACTCGAGGCTGTCTATTTAACACTCAGAACCGACTCCATAAGTTCCACTCCCAGTCCCGGTCCATCCGGAACCTGCATGCGCCCGTCGATAAAAACCGGTGATTGAACCAGGAGATCGTGTTCCAGAAGCGCGCCCGTGGCGAGTCCGCAGGCCGGGAGGGGTGGCTTCAGGGTTGCGGCAAGATGAAGCGCCGCGGTGATCCCGACTCCCGCTTCCAGGGCGGTCGTTACCACGACTCGGATATCGTTTTCCTCCGCAAGGGCAATGAGATCGCGCGCGACTGTCAGCCCTCCGACGATCGCCGGTTTCAGGATGATCACGTCCGCCGCTCCGTGCGAAACGACCTGCTCGACCGCCCGGCGGTCTGTCACGTCTTCATCTACCGCGATCGGGATTGAGATTCGCCGACGTAGCTCGGCCGTTGCCTCCAGTTCGGTCTGCGGCAGGGGCTGTTCAAGATAGGCGATATCAAATTCCTCCAGCCGGCCTGCCACCGCAACCGCCTGCTCGAGTTGCCAGCTCCCGTTGACGTCGAGCCGAAGCTCGGTGTCCGGTCCGATCTCCCGGCGCACGGCCCTCACCCGTTCGGCTTCCGCCTCGCCATCATCCGTCATGCCGACTTTCATCTTGATCGCGGGATAGCCGGCCAAAACGGCGTATGAGGCCGCCTTCTCGGCAGCTTCAGCGTTCGACTGACTTATCGTCGCGTTGACGGGCACCGACGTCGCCGGCGCGGGCGTGAGATGACGGGCAAGTGAGACACCTGCCCGTCGCGACTCCGCGTCGAGAAGCGCCGTATCAAGCGCAAAGCGGACGGGCGATTCCCGGGAATCGCTTAACTCTTGACCCAGTATGGCGCGGGCCTGTCCGATCGATTCACCGCGGAGCGACGGGGTGAACTCCTCCAGGCGATGAACGATCTCGTCGTCGTTTGCCGTGCCGAATGATGGTAACGCGACTGCTTCGCCGTAGCCGGGCGTGCCGTCGTCCAACCGGATCGCCACGATGACGCCCCTTCGATGCCTCTGCATGCCCCGGGATGTATTGAACGGGACCCGAAAGGCAATTCGATACGGATAGAGCGTGAACGCTGCGATGGTCATATCAACAATCCGGCGGCAAAGCCCGTTCCGTAGATCAATAGCAGCATTCCGGTCCGTTTCAACACGCCGTTCAGGGGGCGCCCGCTCAGACCCCCGAGCACCATCCGGATCAGGATGACGCCGAGCGGAACGGACAGCCAGCTCAACAACACCCATGCGCCGGCGCCGCCGCCGACCCAGATCGCGAGCGGGAACAGCCAGGCGATCACAAGGAATGCCGTGTACTGGAACCGGGTGCCGCCTTCACCCATGATTACCGCGAGCGTCCGTTTCCGTGCCCGCTCGTCTGTCCGGATGTCCCGAAGGTTGTTGATCACCAGGATGTTCGTGATCAAGAGGCCGATCGGTACGGCTGCGGCGATTGCCAGTCCGTCGATCGAGCCTGTCTGGAGATACGAACTCCCGGTCACCGCCACCAGACCGAAGAAAATGAACACCGAGATGTCTCCCAGCCCGTTATAGGCCAGCGGGAATGGACCGCCGGTGTACGCCAGCCCGAACAGGATGGAGAGGATTCCGATGACCAGTATCGGCCATCCTCCAACGGTAATCAGGTAGACGCCGATCAGCATCGCCAGGCCGAACGTGATCACCGTCGCTCGCTTCATCGCATCCGGTGAAATCAAGCCCGCGGACGTTGCCCTGGTCGGTCCGAGACGGTCAGGCGTGTCGGCGCCTTTCGCATGATCTGAGTAGTCGTTGGCGAAGTTCGTCGCGATCTGGATGAGGAGCGCCGCCGCAAAGGCCCCCAGAAACGGCAGCAACCGGAACGATTCGATGCTGGCGCCCACCGAGGTGCCGACGATCACCGGAATCGCCGCCGCCGGCAACGTCGGAATCCTGGCGGCCATGATCCAGGCGCCGATCCCTCCTGACTGCGTTGGCATCGCGGTATCCGTCACGATCCTGTGCTCCTACGGGAACCGGGGGAACCGGGAGAAATCCGGTTTGCGCTTTTCCACAAATGCGTTTCGTCCCTCTTTGGCCTCGTCCGTGAGGTAGTAGAGTAGAGTGGCATCTCCGGCAAGCTGCTGGATACCGGCGAGTCCGTCCGTATCCGCGTTGAACGACGCTTTCAGGAAGCGAAGCGCGGTCGGGCTCTTCTCCAGGATCTCCCGAGACCATTGAACGGCCTCGTCTTCCAGCCGATCGAGCGGAACTACGGTGTTGACGAGTCCCATGTCCAGCGCTTCCTGCGCGTTGTACTGCCGGCACAGGTACCAGATCTCCCGGGCCTTCTTGTGACCGACGATCCTGGCGAGCAGTGTCGCTCCGTACCCGGCGTCGAAGCTGCCGACTTTCGGGCCGGTCTGACCGAAGATCGCGTTGTCCGCGGCGATCGTCAGGTCACAGACCACGTGCAGCACGTGGCCGCCGCCGATGGCGTAGCCGGCAACGACCGCGATCACCGGTTTGGGCAGCGTTCTGATTTGGCGCTGGAGATCGAGCACATTGAGGCGAGGGACATCGTCGTCCCCGACATAACCTCCGTCGCCGCGTACTTTCTGATCGCCCCCGGAGCAGAACGCCTTGTCGCCCTCCCCGGTGAGCAGGATGACGCCGATGCGCTGATCATCCCGTGCCCTGGCGAACGCGTCCGACATTTCCATCACCGTCTGCGGTCGGAAGGCGTTTCGCACCTCGGGCCGGTTGATCGTAATTCTGGCGATGCCCTCGCCCTCGGCGATCTCGTACTTGATGTCGGTGTATTCGCGGATTGGAACCCAGTTCACGCTCATTCCTGCCTGGCCTCCCATTCCTGATCCATGCGGTCTGATGTCAATTTCCGTCACTGGCGAGAAACTGGCTGACGAGGTTCACATACCTCTCCGGCTGCTCCAGGTGAATGGTGTGTCCGGCGCCCGGGACCACGTGGAACCGGCCGTTCGGCATCCGCGAGACCATCGACGCACCGATCTCCCGATACTTCTCGTCGTCCTCACCGGCAAGATACAGCACAGGCACTCCAAACTCGATCAAGCGGTCGGTGACCGGCTCCATCGCGCCCGCTCCCATCCCTCGCAAGCTGTTGGCAAGGCCGATCGGGGATTGCGCGAGACGCAGTTCACGTTGCCGGCGTCGAACATCCGGATCGAGCCGCGCCTGGCTGGCGAACAACGGGAGCGCCTCCCAGTAGTCGATGAACGCGGTCACCCTCTGCTCTTCGATCATCATCGCCAGGCGCTCGTCCGATTCCGCCCGGCGCCTGCGTTCTTCAGGATCCAATATGCCGGGAGAAGCGCTCTCCAGAACCAGGCTCGAGAGCCGTTCCGGCGCGGTCAGCGCCAGATTCATCGCAACACGGCCCCCCATCGAGTATCCGAGGACCGCCGCCCGGGAGATCTCCAGCCGGTCGAGCAACTGGAGGATGTCCTCCACCGCCCGCCGGATTGTGTAGCGCCCTGGATCATCCGGTGCCGATGTCTCTCCATGGCCGATAAGGTCGATCGCAATCACTCGAAATCGCCGAGCGAGGTCCTCCTCAATCCCCTGCCACGCCAGGCGCGATCCTGTGAACCCGTGCAGCATAAGCAGCGGAGAACCGCTGCCCGAGTCGACGTACGTTATGTCAATACCGCCTACGCGCTCGCTCGGCATGCCAGATCCAGTGTCTCCAGTTCCCGACTCATCGCCGTCCAGATTTGCCGGTGCAGATTCACGTTGGTCGTCCGGTCTGGCGCCGGGATCTCGATCACCTGCACACCCGGTTGCCCAATGCTCGCCGAGACGGCGGTTTTGAAGCCGTCCCAAGTGGACGCAACCTGATACTCGAGCCCGTACAGCGTCGCCGCCGGTTGGAAGTCGAGCCCGTGCGGAGTGCCGAACAGCGCTTCGAAGTGCTCCGGGCGCTCGGCCTGGGGCAGGAACGAGAAGATTCCGCCACCGTCGTTGTTCACGAGAACGATCGTGGCATTCAGGTCGTGCAGCTTCGCGGCAAGCAATCCGTTCATGTCGTGATAGAAGGAGAGATCGCCGATCACGAGGACGGTCGGGCCGCCCGCGACGGTGCTCGCCCCGAGCGCGCTCGAGACGACCCCGTCGATCCCGTTTGCGCCACGGTTGGACAGGAACCGGATCCGCTCCGGACCACCAGGGAAGAAGGTGTCCATGTCCCGAACAGGCATGCTGTTGCCGGCGTACAGCGTGGAATCTTCCGGCAGGACACGAGCCAGCTCCTGAAAGACCCGCCCCTCGAACATCTCCGAGAACCCGTCAACAATACCGGTCATTGTGCCCCGGGTTGACTGGTCGATCTGGATCCAGTCGGCGCTCCACCCGGGCAGCGGCTGGAATCCCGCCGAGGACAGACCATCGGCAAGCCGCTCGCAAAATCGGACCGGATCCGCGTGCACGACGAGGTTGGCGTGCAGGGCCGGATCGTTCCAGCCACCATCTCCGTCAACAAGGATCGACCGGGTTTCACCGTGCCGCTGGGCGTAGAGCAGGAAGGACTTCGCCGTCGGCATCGCGCCGAACCGGATAATGACCTCCGGCTCCAGAAGCGCACTGATCGACGCGTCCTTTAGAAACGCGTCGTAGCTGTCGATGATCAGCGCATCGTGGTGCGGACCGGTTCGGACGTGCGAGAGAGGATCGGCCAGGACCGGATATCCGAGCGTCTTCCCGAGTTCCGCAACGGCCGGGCCCAGAGCGGGATCGTCCTGCGGTCCGCATACAATCAGGCCGCGCCGGCGCCCGGTGATGGCCTGTATCACCTGGTCGATGATCTGGCCGTCGGGCTCCCTCCGTGCGGTCACTCCGGTGAACACCAGGTCAGCGGTGGAGTTGAAAGAATCCGGTCGCGACGGCATGAGCGGCTCCCGGAACGGGAAGTTCAGGTGGACCGGACCGGCGGGACTCCCCTGCGCGACGCTCATGGCCCGTGCCGCCATCGCACCGACGTACCGCAGCATCTCCGGCGTCGACTCCGACAGCGCGACGTTCGCAAACCAGCGAACATGCTCACCGTAGAGGCGATTCTGGTCGATCGTCTGTGGCGCCCCGACGTGCTGCAGTTCGGGGGGACGGTCAGCTGTCATGATCAGGAGCGGAACTCGTGCGTAGTTCGATTCGATCACGGCGGGGTAGAAATTCGCCGCCGCTGTCCCGGAACTGCAGAGCACCCCGACGGCCCGCCTGCTCGCCTTTGCCATGCCAAGCGCGAAAAATGACGCAGATCGCTCGTCCAGATGCATCCAGAGTCGGATGTCCGGATGCTCGGCCAGCATCACCGCAAGCGGTGTCGAACGCGAACCTGGCGCGTAACAGACATCCCGGACGCCGGCATTTGCGAGCGCGTCAACGAACGCTCCGACATACTGATAATGAACCTGTTCCAGCGTCACCGTGGCTCACCTTCGAGCGCCGCCAGCATGGGGCGCAGCTTGATGTCTGATTCCGCAAGTTCCTGCTCGGGGTCGGATTCCGCCACGATTCCGCAACCGGCAAACAGTCTCGCCCGCTGTCCGGTGACGAGCGCGGAGCGCAGGGTGACAATGAACTCGCCGTTGCCCTGGGAATCGATCCAGCCCAGCGGGGACGCGTACCAGCCGCGGTCAAAGCCCTCGTGCTCCCGGAGAAACCTCGTCGCCTCATCTTTCGGGTGACCACCCACGGCCGGAGTCGGATGCAGGCGCTCCACGAGCTGGAAGATGGTGGAGCCGTTGGAGAGACGGCCGCGCACCGGCGTGTAGAGGTGATGCACGTTGGAGAAGCTGAGGATCTCCGGTTCCTCCGGCACGTCCAGTTCTGAACAATGTGGTTCTAGCGCTTCCCGGATGGCGCGGGCGCAGATCTCATGCTCGTGCTGATCCTTCTCGCTGCCGCGAAGCTGGTCCGCCAGGGCCCGGTCCTCGTCCGGGCTTTCGCCCCGCCGGATCGATCCGGCCAGGCTCGCAGCGCGGACCTCGTTCTCCTGCAGCTTGACCAGTTGCTCCGGCGATGCGCCGAGGAAGACGGAACCATGCCGGGCGACCGCAAACGTGTAACACCCCGGATAGTCTGTCCGGAGCCGATCGATGGCGGCTGCAGTGTCGAAGTAGTTGCGGGTCGTGATCGTCCGGTGGCGGGCCAGGACGACCTTTTCGAACTGGCCCTCACGCACCGCCTGGCCGGCTCGG
>SKKR01000294.1 GCA_007123655.1 Thermomicrobiaceae bacterium | reverse complement strand
GTCCTTTTAATGAGGCTGGGGCAGTGCCGGGGAAGCCAGCGTCTGCCCCTCGTTGAAGTTGGGAGTACGAGAGGTCAAGCAGAGGATGAAAGAGGCTGCATGGTGTTGCCAGTATTATCCGATCACCTGGAGCGATGATCACGGCCTGGCGTCGTGCAAGTTCCCCGGGCCGCCAGCAACACCGTTAATTTCTTCACGATCTAATCCTAGTACTTGTGCAAGCAGCTGTCTGTCAGGAAATCCCTGATATCAGCCGGGTACCTTCAGCTTATCGCGATATCGTGTTGTCTTGAAGCGCTGCGGAGTCACCTCTCTCTGGCACCCTGATCGCTGAGCTTGCCCGCTCGAGTATCGCCTCGATGAACCCGGTTTCGTCATCCGGGGTGATGCCATATCGCCGGGAACCGGCTTCGATCACCATGACGTGATCTGTCGCAGACGTGGCGCACATCCGCATCCTGCTCATCCCGATGACGTCGACATCGAACAACACAAGTCCGGGAAATCGGAACGATGCCAGCGGGGATACGCGCAGATCGATAATCGATATCGATTCAATGGAATCGACCGAAATCCGATCGTTCCTCAACGGGCCGACGCTCAAGACGAGGTCGCGCCCCTCGAACCGGTAGGACATCCGGGCGGCGTACCAGGAGACCACGAATATCGGGGCAGCGACGGCTGTCCCGATGATGCTCAGAAACACAAGCAAAACGTGAGGTGCCTCATTCCAGGCGAGAATCGCCGGAATGAGGAACATCAGGACGACTGCCAGGCCGATCGTGGTTGTCCAGAATCGACCGCGAGACGGTCGAGGTCTGAATTCGAGCCAGTAATCACCGGTTTCTTTGCTCCGCAACGGGCTTCCGTTTCCGTTCATCGCTCGCTGGCGTCACCGCGAGCTTCGACTCGAATCGTCTTCAGCAACCATGACGAAGACGATTCTAAATGGAACGCACCCGGTCGAGCGCGCAAGAAAAGCCCCTGGCTGGAACCGGCAACGGCCGGGTTCGGGGCTCGCGTGGACCGGGTCTCCTGATTGTCACAGGACTGTAATCAACGCGCCGGGAATCCGGGCAGATTCGTTGCGTGTGCCGGGCCATAGTCAACGTAGCCGCCCGGCTGGCCATCTCGCCCGTCGAGGGTCCCTCACCAGACCGGCCAGCCGGCAGGCATTACGGTGAATGGGAGCGTACGCAAAAACGCCGAAGGGAACGTGAAATGGCTTTCAATCCAGTACGTCGCGTGCGAGAGCGAAGCTTCGAGGTGCCGGTGCGTGCGGAGCTTGACGAAGTGCTGCGGGATCTTGCCGGTCTCGCGCCGTCGACCACGACGCCGTATCTGACCGTCAGCCTGGACTGGCGCCCGAGCGGGGCGGATCCGGAGTACCGGGCAGCGACGCAGCAATTCAAACGCGAGTCCGCTCGCCTGCATCAACAGTACTGGCCGAGAGGAGGCGTGTACGACTCCCTCGGCGCCGATATTCTGCGGATCAGAAGCTGGCTGACGAACGATGTCGATCCGTCGACGAAAGGTATCTTCATCGTCGCCAATCACGAGGAAGGCGTGTTCGAAACGATTACGCTCGGTATGCCCTTGCAGAACCGGATCGTGGCCGGGCCGGTTCCCGCGTTGCTTCCACTGGCCAGGCTCGACGAGGACTATCCGACGTACGCAGTGCTCGTTGCGGACCAGCAGAGGGCCCGGGTGTCGCTGATTACCCAGGAACACCGCGTTGAAGAGCTCGAACTGACGAGTTCGGACTACCCGCGAAAGCAACAAAGCGGCGGCTGGTCGCAGCGGCGGTTCCAGCAGCGGGCTGACGAGCGCCTCTGGGCACTTGCCCGCCAGATCGCCGCGGCGACAGATGAATACCTGGACGACCAGGGGGTGGACATGCTGATCATCGCCGGCGACGAGGTAATCACCGGCGCGCTCGAGAAGGTTATGCCGGACACCGTTCGGGAGCGCGTTGCAGCTACGGTCCGACTGGATGTCAACGCTACGATCGAGGAGATCATCGCCGCGACGATGCCGCTTGCCCGGCGAGACGAAGCCCGGCGCGAGCAGGCAACGGTTGACACCATCGCCGACCTTGCCGGACAGGGCGGGCGAGTCGCAACTGGTAGCGACGACGTCATGGATGCGCTGTCCGTGGGACGGGTGATGAAGCTGGTCCTCCTCGAGGACTTCCATGAAGACGGCTGGGCGGACTTCGCAAACGGACGTTACGGTGTCGGGTTGCCGAACGACGTGTTCGACGGATGGAGCGGTCCGTTTGAAGCGGCGCCGATCATCGTCGAAGAGGAGATGGTTCGACTGGCGATTGCTACCGGCGCGGAAGTCGATGTGATCCACACGGCGGTTCCCGTGGAGGCGATGGATCCGGAATCGATCCCCGGAGACGGTGAGATTCCGAGGTCCGACGCGGCGATGGTCCTGGACCGGTTCGGCGGCGTGGCAGCGATCCTCCGGTACTGACCCCGTTCCCGAGCTTATTCCGGCGCCCGCTCCCCGGCGGGCGCCAGTCTTTTGTCCCTGGACCACCAAACTCGCTAATCTGGATACCAGCCTGGCGTCGTCAGGTAGTCCCGAAGGTCTTCCAGGATCGTTGCGAGCTCGTGCTCGTCTTCTTTTTGCAGTTTCGGGGACGCGATGCGATAGGCGTCCGATTTGATGACACCGCGCAACCTCAATGCCTTTTTCGCGTATGGGACACCGAGCAGGTGTTCGAGCACGAGCCCGGGGAGAATGCGCTGATGCAACGCTCGTGCCCCCGGCTCATCGTTCGACTGTAACAACGCATCAATCTCAACGAGAGCTTCGGTGAACTGTGGCGCCACCATCCAGCCGGTGCAACCACGCCGGTGCTCGGTGATCAGGTAAAGTCCGCCGAACCCACCGTAGATCCCGAGCGCGAGACTGTCCGTCGCCATCGCCGTGTTATGCATGGACTGGGGATTGGGCGGCACCTCTTCTTTAATGTATCGACAGTGTTCGAAGTCGCGCAGCATCCGCGCCAGATCTCCAGCGCTTACCGGAGCTCCGACCGGCTGGGCGGCGTTCTGGATGATTATCGGCCGGTCAACCGCGTCGTTGACCGATGAGAAGTAATCGTAGACACCGTCCGGAGGCAGCTTCGAGATATACGGCGGCATGATCATCAACATGTCCGCGCCGGCTTCACAGGCCGCCTGGCTGAGCTCAACCGCGTGGTGAGCACTTACGCCGGAGGTCGTTGCAATCGCCGGCACGCGCCCCGCGGTCTGATCCACCATCACGCGGGTGATCTCGTTTCGCTCGCGATCCGAAAGGGTGAAGAATTCACCGAATATCGCGGTGGAGATCACGGCCCGGGCACCCGCGGCGATCGTGAAGTCGATCTGTGCCCGGAAGCTCTCCTCGTCGAACGATCCATCAACGCGGAACGGCGTGACAAGAATCGCGAGAATCCCGCGAAGAGAAGTGATATCGGCATGCACGGTGGCGCCCCTTTCCGGCGGCTCTTCCAGGCTGACAGGCGTAGCCTAGCACGATCTGCGGCCCGAGTGGACACCGTTTCGCGCTCCGCGCCCGCTGACTCCGGTGACGGCCAGACTCCGTGGTATCCTGAGTTCAGCGGGTGACGATCGCATAATGTTCGCCCCTGAAGTGTGATGAGTATCGCGTAATCGCGAGCCCGGGGACCCGGCGGGACGCCTGGACGGGCGTTCGATCTGGAGAGGATGCAGAGCCATGACTGCCCGACCCGATCCGTTTGGAGCACGAGCACAACTGACGACGTCGTCCGGCGAGTACACCTACTATCGTCTCGACTCCCTGGCGGATGACTTGCGTCTCGATCTATCCCGCGTTCCGTTTACCGTCAAAGTCATGCTGGAGAATGTACTCCGAAACGCGGGTGATGAAGCGTTCACTGTCGATGACGCGCGGACGCTGGCCCGCTGGGAGCCCGGGCAGTCCGAGCCGGAGGAGTTCCCGTTTCTTCCCGCCCGGGTGGTGCTGCAGGATTTCACCGGCGTGCCGGCGGTCGTAGACCTTGCGGCAATGCGCGCCGCAATGGCGCGTCTTGGAGGCGATCCTTCAAAAATCAACCCACTCGTTCCCGCGGACCTCGTGATCGACCATTCCGTCCAGGTAGATTCCTACGGGAGCGCGAACGCGTTCAAGCTGAACGTTGAACGAGAGTACGAGCGTAACTCGGAGCGCTATCAGCTGCTGCGCTGGGCACAGGGAGCGTTCGAAAATTTCAGCGTCGTCCCCCCTGGAACCGGAATCGTTCACCAGGTGAATCTCGAGTACCTGGCCGACGTCGCGTTCGTCCAGGATGAAAACGGCCAGAATGTTGTCTATCCGGACACCCTGGTCGGCACTGACTCGCACACGACGATGATTAATGCGCTCGGCGTGCTTGGCTGGGGCGTGGGGGGTATCGAAGCCGAAGCGGTCCTGCTCGGTCAACCCATCTACATGCTGACCCCGCAGGTGATCGGGTTCCGGGTTACCGGTGAGCCTCCGGAAGGCGTCACAGCGACCGATCTGGTTCTGACCGTCGCGCAGATCCTCCGCCGGCACGGGGTTGTCGGCCGGTTCGTCGAGTTCTTCGGAGACAGCGTCAAGCATCTGACGCTCCCGGACCGGGCGACGATCTCCAACATGTCACCCGAGTTCGGAGCGACCGCGACGATGTTCCCGATTGACGAAGAGACGCTCCGCTATCTGCGGCTCACTGGCCGCAGCGACGAGCAGGTAGAGCTGGTTGAGAAGTACGCCCGGGCCCAGGGGCTTTTCCGGGTGGACGGTGATCCCGATCCCGCATTCGACCAGATCATCGAGCTCGATCTCACCACGCTGGAGCCAAGCCTTTCCGGACCGAAGCGTCCGCACGATCGCGTGTCGCTGTCCGAGGTCGCATCCAGTCTGCGGGAGGGATTCCCAGAATCGTTCTCGGACGGTGGCCCGTCGGTTGCCGACGGCGGTCCGGCATCCGCAACCGCGCCGGAGCGCGACACGGCGACAGCCACGGCGGTTGCCGAGCGGCCCGAGGGCGTAGAGGTAGAACTCGAGGATGGCCAGAAGATCAACCTGAACCACGGCTCGGTTGTCATCGCGGCGATCACGAGTTGCACGAACACGTCCAACCCGGAAGTTATGATTGCCTCGGGACTCGTTGCGAAGAAGGCGGTCGAGCTCGGTCTTGACACCTCGCCTGCCGTCAAGACCAGCCTGGCGCCGGGCTCCGGCGTGGTCACGGCCTATCTGGATGAGGCCGGACTGACGCCGTACCTGGAAGCATTACGGTTCCACCTGGTCGGCTACGGTTGCACCACCTGCATCGGAAACAGCGGGCCGCTTGCCGAGCCGATCGCGGAGGCGATCCAGGAAAACGACCTGGTTTGTGCAGCCGTCCTCAGCGGGAATCGAAACTTCGAGGGTCGGATCCACCCGCACGCTCGCGCCAGCTATCTTGCCTCGCCGCCACTGGTCGTTGCCTACGCTCTTGCGGGAACGGTCGATATCGATCTCAACACCGACCCGGTCGGCTACAATCCCACCGGCAACCCGGTTTATCTCAAGGACATCTGGCCGACGAACCAGGAGATCCAGGATATGATCGAAATGGCTATCAACCCGACCATGTTCCGGCAGCGATACAGCGACGTGTTCCACGGCGACGATCTCTGGCGGGAACTCCCGGTACCGGAAGGTCAGCTGTACGAGTGGGATCAGGAGTCAACTTACGTTCGTGAGCCCTCCTTCTTCCAGGACCTCTCGCCGGAACCGGAACCTTTGCGGGACGTGACGGGCGCGCGGGTTCTGGTTCACGTTAGTGACTCCGTGACCACGGATCACATCTCGCCCGCCGGGACCATCGCCGTCAACAGCCCCGCCGGTCGCTATCTGATCAATATGGACGTCAAACCGCGTGATTTCAACAGCTACGGCTCGCGTCGCGGCAACCACGAGGTCATGGTCCGTGGCACGTTCGCAAACATTCGGTTGCGGAACTTTCTGGCCGACGGAAAGGAAGGCAACTGGACGAAGCACATCCCAAGTGGCGAAGTGATGCCCGTGTACGAGGCATCGCACCTTTATCAGGAGCAAGGCACTCCGCTGATAATCCTGGCCGGAAAAGAGTACGGCAGCGGCAGTTCTCGCGACTGGGCCGCGAAGGGAACGCTGTTGCTGGGCGTAAAGGCCGTCATTGCCGAGAGCTACGAGCGCATTCACCGGAGCAACCTGATCGGGATGGGCGTCCTGCCGCTGCAGTTCGCCGAGGGCGAGACGCCCGAGTCGATCGGGCTGGACGGAACTGAATCGTTCGATATCCCCGGTATCAGTGACGGCCTGGAACCGGGCAAGCGCCTGACGGTCCGGGCAACGAAGGAGAACGGACAGGCTATCGAGTTCCCGGTGGTGACACGGATCGATTCTCCGATGGAGGTCGAGTACTACCGCCACGGCGGGATTCTGCAGATGGTACTCCGGCGGTTGCTTCAGTCGGCGTAGGCTGGGAACCCGCCCCTATAAACTGGCTGGAGAGGGGCCCCGCGGGGCCCTTTCAGTTTTCACGAGAGCGGCAGAGCGGTGGCATACTGTGACCAACATCCGGCGGGCACGAACGGCCGGATCTCCCGGCCAAATCCCCCAATGCTGAGAGGAATCTATGACCGTAGAGCAAGCCACGCGACGAGTAACCCTGGACAACGGCCTCACGGTTCTGGTGAAGGAATCCCATCGCGTTCCGGTCGTCTCCTTCTGGATCTGGTATCGGGTCGGTGCTCGCAACGAGCCGCTGGGACGAACCGGGATCTCCCACTGGGTGGAGCACATGCTGTTCAAGGGCACGCCGGACTACCAGCCGGGCGAGATCTTCCGAACGATCAACAAGTTCGGCGGCACGCTCAACGGGTTCACCTGGCTCGACTTCACCGCCTATTTCGAGACCCTTCCCAACACCCAGCTGGAACTCGCAGTGTCGATCGAAGCGGATCGGATGCAGAACGCGATCTTCGACCCCGACGAGTTCGAGCGGGAGCGCACCGTCATCCTGTCCGAGCGTGAGGGCAGCGAGAACAATCCCGGATTTCACCTGATGGAAGAGATGATGGGTGCGGCATTCCGGGCGCATCCCTATGGCCAGAGCGTGATCGGGTTCAAGTCCGACCTGCAAGCGATGACACGGGATGAACTCTATGACCACTATCAGACCTTCTACACACCCCGGAACTCCACCGTGGTCATCGTTGGAGACGTCGACACTGACGAGGCTGTCTCGATCGTCGAACGCCACTTCGGCTCGATTGACGCTGGACCGGATATGCCTGCGGTCCGGACGAGCGAGCCAGAGCAACTCGCGGAACGTCGGGTAACCGTGCGCCGACCCGCGCCGGCGACTCAGCTTCAGGTTGCCTGGCACGCGCCGAATGCCGCTCATCCTGATAGCCCGGCCATGCATGTGATCGACACGATCCTCTCCGGAGGCAAAGGCATCGGCCTCGGAAGCGGCGGCGGCATGGGTCGCAGCTCACGCCTTTATCGCTCGCTCGTCTCCAGCGGGCTGTGCTCGGGCGCAAGCTCGAGTTTCGCGCTCTCGATTGACCCCTATCTCTTTTCGATCAGCAGCACACTTCTGCCGGAGACCGAACGGGACCAGGTCGAATCGATCATCTTCGATGAAGTCACGCGGCTGCGTGAGGAGGACGTCCCGCGGGAGGAACTCGATCGCG
>SKKR01000131.1 GCA_007123655.1 Thermomicrobiaceae bacterium | reverse complement strand
TTCTGCCTGTGCTGGGGCGACTGACCTCCGACGTTGACTGGACATGGCGGATCGCGCCAGGCGTCAAGCGCCCGGCGCCTACGCGCTCGTGCGTACCCGCCAGAGAACAGCAGCTCCCGCGACGAACATGAAGCCGAGCAGAATCGTCGTTTCGAAGTAATCAAGCCCGCTGCCGAACCAGGGCTCCTGCAACGCGGAAACCAGCCTGGTCATCGGCAAGAGGCTGGAGATGGACTGCATGGTGTCCGTCATGACCTCGGGCGGGGGACCAGTCCCGGACAGCATCCACATCGGAAAGAACAGCCCCAGTCCGATCGCCTGAGCCGACCGGGCGGTCGGCATCAGGATGCCGAGAAGCAGGCCGAGCGTGATGAAGCTGATTGCGCCGATGAAGAACGCCAGGATCATGGCCGGGATCGCGACAGGTAGCTCCACATCGTAAATCAGAAACGCGGCGACTATCAGCGCAATCGACCCGACCGTTGCCAGGACCACGCCGACAATCAACTGGGAGAGCAGCACCGTCCAGCCGGCGACGGACGACGCGGTCAGTCGTCGAAGGATTCCGCGTTCCCGGTACGTCGCCAGGTGCACCGGCACGCTTATCAGGGCAAGTGCTGCGATAACCGTCCCGATGTAGGCCGCGACGTAGTAGTTCGCCGGGGTGGTTCCGCCCCACTCCTCCTCCGCTTCCGCGCCGAAGACGCCAGACAGTACCAGCAGAACGACGATCGGAAACACGAAGACGAACAGCAACGTGAACGGCTCACGAACCAGCAGTTTGAGTTCGACCCAGGTCATCCGTGACACCGCGCGCATCATTCGGTCATCCCGTTCATTGAATCGCGTCCAGTCAGGCGAAGGAACGTCTCTTCCAGCGATTGCTGATGGACGCGCAGATCGTCGGGCACGAAACCACGTTCGACCAGAGCGGCAGACACGAGCGGCACGACGGGACCGATTCCGGAAACCGAGGTGAGCGATCCGGTGCGGCGGACGGAATCAACGACGTCCAGGCCAGAAAGCCAGGAGAAGTCGCGCTCTCCGCTCGTGAACGTGACAGTCTGCGGCCCACCGTGTCGCGAAATCAGCGCCTGTGGCGTGTCCATGTCGATAACCCGGCCGTGGTCGATGATCGCCAGCCGGTCGCAGAGCGCCTCAGCCTCATCCATGAAATGCGTTACCAGAATGATGGTCTTCCCCTGGTCCCGCGCGGCACGGATCAGATCCCAGGTCATCCGCCGGGCCGCGGGATCGAGTCCCTGGGTCAGCTCGTCGAGAAAGACAACCTCCGGATTGTTGATGAGCGAAAGCGCGATGAACAGACGCTGCTGCTGGCCGCCGGAGAGATCTGCGAACGCGGTCTTCTCCTTGCCGGAGAGTCCCCACTGGTCGATGAGATGTTCCCAGTTGGACTCACCCGGAACGAACGTGGCAAAGAGATCGAGCGCCTCCCAGACTCGAATCCGGTCCGGCAAGGCTGACTGCTGGAGCTGTGATCCAATCCGACGGCGAAGCTTCGGCCCGTCGGTCGCCGGGTTGAGTCCCAGCACCCGGATGTCACCGCCGTCGTGTTGACGAAGTCCCTGCATACACTCAACTGTCGTTGTCTTACCCGCCCCGTTCGGGCCTGCGATCCCGAAGATTTCACCAGCGTACACCTGAAGCGTTACATCACTGACCGCCTGATGAGCGCCGTAGCGCTTCTGCAGGTGATCGACCGTAATGACCGGATCCATCGTGCGCTCCCTGTCAGTCACCCGCGGCGCCTGGACAATTACTTCCTTATCGAGAAACGTTGAAACCGTCGTCATTCTACACGCACCTGTCTATGCCACTCCAACATATTCAGAATCTGACATGTTAGTATAGCCAGTTCATATCTACGTGTCAAGTCGGACATGTGCGAGAAGAAACGTCAACGTTCCTGCGCCCGTTCCAGCGGGCGCATAGTGGCTAAAGCGTCATTTTCGAAGTGCAAGTGGTGCCGGATTCCGGACATGGGGGATGATGACGGGTAACCGAAAGGCAGGGACCGTTTCATTGCCGGCATGATGCGTGTTCGTCGTGCTGGAGCGAGGGTCAGGCATTCGCGAAGGGGGCGTGTGACATTCACCGGTGGTTCTCGAGTCGAGAGTCCCGCTGGCGGGTCGGCCCCAGCGTCCCTGAGTTCCCGGTCGCCGAAGTTACGCCTGGGCGCCCACCAGTGTGGTGTAGACGATCAGTCGCTGGTCGTACATGTTGGCGTTCCGGTCCCAGATGCCGTCACATGTAATCAGGTTGAGGTTGCGATCGTCGCTCTCACCGAAGATCTTCTTGAGCGGTGCCTCATCCGCGTGGACAAGTTCGATCTCGATCACCTCGAACGTCAGCTCCTCGCCCTCGTCGGTGACGACCGTTACATGGTCTCCAAGATCGAGTTCGTTGAGTTCGTAGAAGATCGCCGGGCCGGTCGGCGAATCGAAGTGACCGGCGACAACGGCATTGCCGATACTACCGGGAAGGGTCCCTGGTTCATACCAGGCGACATTGTCCCAGCCCTCGGGCACGTCCATGGCGCCGTCGTCGGTGAGTCCGACGTGCTCGAAGATCGTGGAGACGTCGATCTTGTCGATGTGGAGTTCGGCCGGCTTCCCGGTCACCTCGAACTCGTCATGATCTGTCGCCTCGTGATCCGTGCCGGCATCGCCCGCCGGTTCCTCGGTTGCTTCTGGTGTCGGCTGCGGTTCCGCGGTCGCCGTGATGGTTGGTTCCGGTTCGGGCGTGGACGTCACGCGCGGTTCGGCGATTTCCGGGGCATTTTGCGTTGTCCCGGCTGCCGAGCAAGCACCCATCGCCACCAGGGCCAGGATGCCGAATACGAGCGTCACGAGTTTGAGTTCAAGATCGCGTGTCACAGTTTGGTACTTCCCGGCTCCCTGAAAATCGTTTCTCTAGAGATCATACACAGCGAGAGCCATCCGATACGAATCCGCCTCTGATGAAACGCCACGGCAATGGTCTTGTTTTGCACTGATCATTGTCCAGCTCAGACGTGGACGGGCACCGCTCCGGTACCCGCCCACTTCATACAGGTGCATGCTGGTCTGGTGTCTGGTGAGACGTGTTAGCTCCGGCGGAAGACAGCGAATACGCCTGCCGCCGTGGCACTCAGGAACGCAACGATACCACCGATCAGCATGAGACTGGTCCCACCGGCGGCAGCCGCGCCACCAGCACCGGCAGCCGGTACACCGGGTTCGTCGGCATCGTCGGTGGCCGTGTCGTCTGTCACTGCGTCGGTATCGTCGTCGTCAGTGACCATTTCATCGTCATCCGTCATGGCGTCGTCATCGTCTTCATGCTCCGCAGCGATCAGATCGCCGCTGCCGGTGCCTCCTCCGTCCGTCGACGCTGCCGCGGCCGGAACCCAGAGCAACATCGCCAGTACGGTGATCAGCCCGATTTTCGCGAACTTGCGCATATTCGTACGTCCCTTTCCGTCCTGTTCAAGTCGGCTCGACCGGCGGACGATTTGCCGCCTATCGGACGCATGCACCGTTCGACCCGCGAACGACGCACCCTGCGTGCCACATCGACGAACGAACGGGGATTCCACGGCCCGGATGTTCTCACCGGAGCAGGAGGTTAAGTCGGAAGGGGCCGGAGCGGTGGCAAAAGCCGGTCGTTGGCGGCCCGGATGACCTTCATCGCTCGACTGGTGTGCTGGTCAGCGGGCCGTCCAGCCAAGGTCGATCTGCCAGGTGGCGCCGGTAACGCCTCCGGCACGGTCCGATGCCAGATAGCAGACGACATCGGCGACTTCATCAGGTTCCAGGGCACGTTTGATCGCGGCCGGCGCCAGCATCGACTGCTCCAGCGCTTCCTCCGGACTGACGTTCATGGAGCGCGCGAGGTCGTCGATCTGCCCCTCAGTGAGCGGCGTGCGGGTGAAGCCCGGACAGACCGCGTTGACCGTAATGCCCTGGGGCCCGCCTTCGATTGCACCGGCGCGGGTGAGCCCGATCAACCCGTGTTTTGCCGCCACGTAGGCCGGTTTGAACGGGGAGGCCACGAGGCCGTGGATCGAAGATATGTTGACGACACGGCCCCACCCCGCCTCACGCATACCCGGCCAGGCGTACTTCATGAGCAGAAAGGGAGCTGTGAGCATGAGCGCATGCAGTTGGTCCCAGACGTCCTCCGGGAACTCTTCGATGGAATCGATGTGCTGAAATCCTGCGTTGTTGACGAGAACCTGCACCGGACCGAGCTCCCTGACCGTCTCGTCGATCGCCGAGCGACATCCCTCGCGTGTTGCGAGGTCAGCCCGGATGAACGAAACGCCGAGTTCGGCCGCGCTCGTTTCCCCGCGCTGTTGATCGAGGTCGGCAATCATTACGCGGTGACCGTCACGCGCCAGGCCTGCGGCGCATGCTCTGCCGATCCCGCTGGCGCCGCCGGTGACGAGTGCGACGCGCTGGTCATCGGACATAGCAATTCCTCCTTATCGGTACGCGTGGGGCAGTTTTCGCGGGACCGGCCAGCCACGATCGCTGCGCTAGCGGTAAACCTCGTCATGAGTGCCGATAGCCGCCAGTATGATCTGCCGCTCCCGAACCCGTAACGCCAGCACAATTCGTCGGGAATAGTCAATCCGTACCGCGTGGTATCCGCTCATGCTTCCACTGAGCGCATGGAGCCGCAAGTGTGGTTGCCATGGATTCTCTTGAAGATCGGTGATGACCTGATCGACTCGCTCCGCAAGCTCCGGGTGCTTGCGAAGAAATTTTCTGAGGTTCCGCTCAAAAGTAGTGGTCGTGTAGATCTCGAACGTCACTCGCGCAGCCCAAACTCCTTTGTCAGTTGTTCGGCAGTGACCCGGCGTGTTCGACCCGCTTGAAGGTCGGCTTCCGATGCGCGGACCTGTTGTTCAAGCGATTCTTCATAGTCTTCAAGCAGATCTTCGTACTGCTCGCGGCTCAGGACGACATAGGCCGGTTCGTCGTTCCTGATGACATAGACCGGACCCTTTTTCAACTGTTCATCGACTGCGCCGATACCGCGACGCTTGATCTCCCGGGCGGGGATGGAACGCATGCTGGCACCTCCTTTAGTATCAGTGCCGGTATTCTAACAGGAACGAGAACCGGACTTCGACGCACCGGGGCATGCCAGGCACTCTTGCCGCGACTCCGACACCTGTTAGCATGCAGAGCAGAATGGTTCCAGCGAGCCGACGCGTGAAAGGGTCTGAACACGTATGCGCATTGCGATGGGTGGAATCAGCCACGAGACCAACACTTTCTGCAGCGGTAAGACCGGCCTGGACGGCTTTCAGGAGCGAGAATGGGCCGAAGGCCAGGAGATCATCGAGAAGAATCGCGGCGTGCGGAGCTATCAGGGTGGGATCATCGACGCCTGCGACCGGCTTGGCTTCGAACTCGTCCCGACGTTCTATGCCAGCGCGACGCCTTCCGCGATCATCGCCCGGGATGCGTTCGATGAGATGGAAAACCGTCTGTTGACGCGTCTCGAAGAGGCGGGAGAGGTCGATGGCGTAGTGCTGACGCTCCACGGCGCCGGTGTCACGGAAGGCATCGACGACATCGAGAGCCATACGATCAAGCGCGTCCGGGACCACTACGGTCCGGAGATGCCGATCGTGGTCACACTTGACCTGCACGGCAACATCTTCCAGGATTCGCTTGACAACGCGGACGCCCTGTTCGGCGTCAACCTTTACCCGCATACGGATTCCTACGATCGCGGCGTCGAAGCGGTGGAGATGCTCCCGAAGATCGCGTCCGGCGAGGTTAAGCCGGCGATGCATCTGACCCACCTACCTATGATGCTGCCATCGACGACGACGGATCTCAGCCCGGCGAAGGATATCAACGAGATCTGCTGGGAGTGGGAGAAGCAGGACGACGTAATCGATTGCACATTCTTTCACGGCTTTGCCCCGGCGGACATCCCGCGAGTTGGCGTGAGCGTGCTGGCCATGACGAACAACGACCCGGAAAAGGCGAAGAAGATCAGTGAGGACGTGGCCAGTACGATCTGGGATCGCCGCGAGGAGTTCCGCCCAGAGATCAACCCGCCGGACACCGTATTCAGGATGGCAATGGAGGACGACGGACGCCCGGTGGTGATCAACGAAAAAGCGGACAACCCCGGCGGCGGCGGGCCAGGGGACGGCACGCACCTGCTGCGAGCCATGATCGAGGCCAACCTGCAGGATGCCTGCTTCGGGTTCATACACGATCCGGAAACGGTTGTCCAGGCGCATGATGCGGGGGTCGGCGTGACGATCAACGTTCGACTGGGCGGTAAAAAGGAGCCGCTGCACGGAGAACCGATCGAATCCGGGGCGTACGTCAAGAGCCTGACCGACGGGCGATTTATTCAGCAGTCGCCGATGGGACGCGGGCGCCGCGTGGACCTGGGACGGATGGCACGGCTGGTGATCAACGGGATCGACGTTATCGTCTCCACCATCCGCACCCAGACGCTTGACGACGAAGTCTTCCGCCTGCATGGCATCGACGTTACTCGCTACAAGTTCGTCGCGATCAAATCGAGCAATCACTTCCGGGCCGGGTTCGCGCCGATCGCCCATCGGATCATCCGGGCGGACACACCCGGGCTGGTATCGGCGGATCTGTCGACGTTCAACTACAAACGGCTGGAGCGGCCGATCTGGCCACTGGATGACGGTGTGAGCTGGCCGTAGACATCGTCCGGAGAGAATACCGTTCTGGGTGTCAATGTCGTCTCAGTTGCCAGGCTCGTTGGCGCCGGCCCCGACCGGGACGCGTCTCCGGAGAAACTCGATCTGCAGCGCGATGTTTCGTTCGAACATCTCGCCGAAGTACGGCTCGAAGTGGTCGGCATCGAGTATGTTGAGTTCACAGTCGGGAATTCTTCGGGCCGTTCGGACCGCGGCCGATGCCGGGACGACGGAATCGTGTCTGGCAGTGACCATCAGCACCGGCGCGGAGATCCGGCACGCGCCACGGCGTGGACTGTAGAGCGGGACCTGCAGGAACGAACGTGACAGCACGCGGTTGGTCCAGGCTGCCCCGTCCGGGATAAGCCGGCGATAGGATTCGACGGCATTGTCCCCGGTAACCGCGGCGCAGGAACCAGGCTCTCCGGAGATCGGTCGGTAAATGGTTTGGCCGAACAGGGAAGCCAGGGTGTCACCGATCCCGGCCAGCGACGTCTTGATCACCGTTGAAAGCGGGACCGGTCGCACAGTCGCCGGGCCGCTCACGTGCGGGATCTGGGCGATGACCGCCGCGAACGCGTCTTCCGAAGCGGCAAGATGCAGGACGTGCCCGCCCGAGAACGACGTTCCCCAGAGGATCAATCCTTCCGGGTAGATGTCCGGCCGACTTCTCACGTAGCGGATCGCGGCGTTCCAGTCCTCCAGCTGCCTTCCGGGATGTACCCAGTGGCGCGGCTCGCCCTCGCTGCCGCCGAACGTGCGGTAATCGAACAGGAAGGCAGCATACCCCGCAGCGGTGAACCGTTCTGCAAACGCAGGCAGCCTCGCCTCGCGGATCGCCCCGAAGCCATGCGCTATGATGATCACAGGCGGGTCTGGTCCGGCGTCCGGGTGAACCAGGGTCCCGGCGCAGGTGGTTCCGTCACTTTCGAACTGACACTCGAGTGTCTTCATGCTCGCGCCCTCGCTGGCCCAAGCTGGCGAACTTGTTGACATCCTCACGTCGAGTCCGGCGCTCACCGGACGGTCAGACACGGCCACCACTATCGCACACTCGTTTG
>SKKR01000401.1 GCA_007123655.1 Thermomicrobiaceae bacterium | reverse complement strand
TGGCGTTCATCGGAGGATCGGACGACCATTCCGGACGTCCCGGATGGAGCTGGGCAACACTGGCGCATCACGGCACGCGCGGAGGTCTCACCGCCATTCTCGCGGACGAGCTTACCCGGGACGGTCTCTGGGAAGCGCTCCGGGCGCGACGCTGCTATGGCACCAGCGGACCCCGGATCATCCTGGATGTCACGGTAAACGGACATCTCATGGGTTCCGAGCCGGTGTTGGTCGATCAACCGGTTCTCACCGCTAGCGTCCAGGGAACAGCACCTCTCGATTCGATCGAGATCCGCCGCGGGACTGAAACCGTTCACACGAGCCGTCTGTTGCCTGAACCGGCAGCGGACGAACCGTGGCGAGTGCGGATCGCCTGGCGAGGTGCCCGGAACCGCGGACGAAGCAGACCGCTCGACTGGACCGGCGCGGCGAAGCTCTGGGGAGGTCGAGTCACCGGGGTCGAACAGTATGCAATCGACAACGCCAGAGACGGCGTGACCGGGTGGGATGAGCACCGGGTCGCCTGGCGATCGCACACCTGTGGGGACTGGGACGGCGTGCTGATCGACATTGACGGGAATGACTCAACCAGGCTGGATATCTGGACGCCGACGATGTCGCTGCAGTGCGCCCTGGGAGATCTCAGGTCGGGCGACGTTCGAGAAGCCGGTGCCCTGCTCGAACAACAGATGGTGATCCAGCACATCTCGCGGAATCCGGGACCAGCCGATACCACGATCTCCTGGACCGATGACGAGCCGATGCCAGGCTGGAACCCCTACTGGATCTGGGTGACACAGAGCGACGGTGAACTCGCCTGGAGCACTCCTGTATACGTTCATTGGCAGGAATGATCCACGTACAGGATTATCCGACCGGCAGATCACCGAGTGAATCACGCTGCAATCGGAACAGGTCACGAATGCCGGCCTCGCTGATTGCCAGCATCTGGTTCAGCTCGTCCGTCGAGTACGACCCGTCCTCGGCCGTGGCCTGAAGCTCGACGAACCTGAACGCATCCGTCATAACGACGTTCAGGTCCACCGCCGCCGTACTGTCTTCAATGTATTCGAGGTCAAGTCTGACCTGCCCATCGACTACGCCGGCGCTGACCGCCGCAACCATGTGCTGAATTGGAAGGCGCTCAAGCACTCCGCCCGTCACCAGCCGCTCCAGCGCCTGGTGCACCGCGACGTATCCGCCGGTGATCGCGGCGGTACGTGTTCCGCCGTCCGCCCGGATCACGTC
Organism: Thermomicrobiaceae bacterium; assembly: GCA_007123655.1. GTDB lineage: Bacteria > Chloroflexota > Chloroflexia > Thermomicrobiales > Thermomicrobiaceae > SLMJ01. Next base: position 6,673 of record SKKR01000401.1, on the reverse strand, counting down.
GCAGTCGACGATGATCGATCGTTCACCCAGCGCAGCGAGATTCACCGCGGCGCGAAGTGACCGGCCGATCAGGCGCTGAATCTCCTTCGTACGACCGGAACTCGCGGAGCGACTTCGCGGGATACGCTCCGGGGAACTTCGCGGAAGCATGCCGTACTCGGCGGTAACCCAGCCCTGCCCGCTTCCGGTCAGAAACGGGGCCGTCGACTCTTCCACCGTCGCGGTGCAAAGGACATGAGTCTCCCCCATGCGGATCAACGCGGAGCCTTCTGCGTACGGTGCATATCCCGGCTCGATCGATACGGAGCGCATCTCGCCCGGCGCCCGGCCGTTCGGTCTCGCTCCCACGGTCAGGTCACTCATCAGTCTCCCCGTCACTCGTCTCTCGTCGTCGCTTCAGAAGTATCTCGCGCCATTCGCGCAATCGTTGCTGGATCTCGCGCTCGTATCCGCGGTCAGTCGGCGTGAAGTAGCGACGACCGCGAAGATTGTCCGGCATATGCTGCTGCTCGACCAGTGCGTCCGGATAGTCGTGCGCGTACCGGTAATCTTCACCGTACCCGAGTTCAGCCATGAGTTCAGTCGGCGCGTTCCGAAGATGAATTGGGATCGGTTCGTTCCGGGTGTCGCGGACATCGTTGACGGCTTCACCGTAAGCAGCGTACAGGGCATTGCTTTTCGGCGCAGTCGCCAGGTAAACGGCCGCCTCCGCCAGAGCAAGTGCCCCTTCCGGCATCCCGATGAAATGGATTGCCTGCTGTGCCGCCATCGCCACCTGGAGCGCTTGTGGGTCGGCCAGCCCGATATCCTCACTCGCCGCTCGGACCAGTCGCCTCGCGACGAACAGCGGGTCATCACCCCGCTCCAGCATTCTGGCAAGCCAGTACAACGACGCATGCGGGTCGGATCCCCGGATTGACTTGTGCAAAGCGGAAATCGTGTCGTAGTGCGCATCACCCGCCCGGTCATATCCCGCCGCGCGAACGGCCGCTGATTCACGCACGAGGTCGGTGTCAATCCCTCCCCTTTCATCTACCCCGACCGCAGCCAGCTCCATGGTATTCAGCGCGAACCTCGCGTCGCCGTTCGCCAGGTTGACCAGAAGGTCAAGCGCACCTTCGTCCATGGTCAGGTTTCGGGTACCCAGGCCTCGTTCGCGGTCTTCCAGTGTTCGTTGGATCAGTGACCGGATCGCCTCGTCACCGAGTGCCTGCAGTACCAGCACTCTGGAGCGGGATAGCAGTGGGGCATTGACCTCGAACGACGGGTTCTCTGTCGTCGCGCCGATCAGGACGATCGTGCCGTCCTCGACGTACGGCAGAATCGCATCCTGCTGGGCCTTGTTGAACCGGTGAATCTCGTCGATGAACAGAATCGTCCGTTGCTCGTGCATACCAAGCTGGTCGGCGGCTTCTTTAACCTCGCGCCGCAAATCGGCGACACCCGCGGACACAGCCGAGAGTTGGACAAACCGTGATCTGGTGGTGCCGGCGATGATCCGGGCCAATGTGGTCTTGCCAGAGCCCGGAGGACCCCAGAGTATCAGAGAGCTGACCTGGTCCTGCTCGATCGCCTTTCGGAGCAGGGTGTCGGGACCAATCAGGTGTTCCTGGCCAACGAGTTCGTCGAGCGACCGAGGCCGCATCCGGTCAGCGAGCGGAGCGCGCTGGCTGAGAAGTCGCTGACGGTTAGCTTCGAACATATCCATCGGGAACTCACTGAATCACAATGCCGGGGACGAGCACGCAGGGCGGCTCGCAGCCCATCAGGCAAACAGGGAATAGACAACGATGCCAAATGCAACGGCCGATACTGATCCGTACTCCAGAACGTCCCTCGGCTGCACGCTTCGCCGCAGGTGCGTCAGGATCAGCCCGCCAAACAGATAGAAAAAGACCAGAAGCACTGCGCCACCGGTCCAACCCGCTGCCTGCCAGTAGTTCAGGCCCCAGGTGACCTGTCCGAGCATGATCCCGCCGACCAGCGCGTAGACCAGCCGTCGATTGAACAGCTCGTCTTCACCGTCAGTTAGCGCCAGCAAGAGCAACACCCCGACGATCAGCACCGCTGTTGCCGAAAACAGGCTGCGCACCTTGTGGATGTAGATCATCGAGAGACTAAGGAAGGCGACTCCGTGTACGACAAGCGTGTACACCACCCGCGCCCGTTCACGGACAGCGTCCTGGCCGGAGATCATAAGATACCGTGAGACCGTGCCGGTCAGGAGTCCCACAAGCGTAATCACGACGGCGATGGAAATCGCGGTCAGACCGCGGTAGACGCCGAGCAACAGAACGGCGGACAGAACGGTTCCGGCAGGCAGAATCCAGCGAATCGGCAGTTCAGCGGCGTATTTGCCATCAATGAAAGACTGGTCGCCGCGGGATTCAGTCTGCGGGACGCCGTCGAGCCGGTGATAGGCAGCGGCGACGATCAGGACCAGCACGAACCCCGCGATCCAGAAGCCCCGGCCATCCGGGTCCCAGATCGGGACGTGACCCGGACCGACGTTGAGTTCGTCACCCAGCCAGCCGATGCCGGCAACGAGGCCGGCACAGACAAGCGCCAGTGCCACGATTCGGAAATACGTCCAACCCTGTTGCATCAACCGGCTTCTCCCGACTGCCACGAATCACGGTCCCTGTCGGCGCAATCCTAGCCCAGAACGCGAAATGCCACCACGACGATCCGCGGGAATCGCCGCGTCGATTCATACGTTAACTGAAACAACCGACCCTGTTTACGATGATGCGTGGTACTGGAAATGCGTAGAATTGCGTTAACCACGTTCCACATGCTCGCCTGAGAGGAGCTGATCGCGGCATCGACCGCTGACTCGCTGTTCCACGAGCTTGCAGGCGCCTGTCTTTACATGCGAGGAGAGCGACTATGGCGACCATTCGATATCGATTCTGGGATCTCGCCTACGCGCTGTTGCTGATCATTGCGATTCCGGTCGCAGTCTTTCATGCCGTTCAGGACCGCTGGGCTCAGGCGATTCTTGCGACGATCGCTGCGGGCATCGGCGCGGCGATCCTCGTCACCGACTGGAATCGGCCCCGGGAACCCGCTCCGGCCGGGGTTACACCGTCCAGTGGTGGATCAAATGCCGGCCAGCCCTCCAAGATCGACATGGAGCGATTGCGGGAAGACTCCGGCCGCTTGACCGGGTGGGCGCCGATGAGCGTGGTGTCCGGGTTTGTCGCAACAGGGATCATGACGGCCGCCGTCCTGCTGGGATACGGGGTGAGCGCGCTACTGGCGAGTGAGGCGGCAGGAGCGAACCAGCTCCAGGTCTGGCTCTCGGCTCTGATCGATAACACTGTCACCGAGATTGCCACGGTCAACCTGGCATTCGCGATCGCCATTCATTTCATTGCGGGTATCGGATGGGCCGTGATCTATGCAGCGTACGCCGAGCCAAGGCTGTCGGGCACTGGCCTGCAACGTGGTGTCAAGTTCGGGCTGCTTCCCTGGGCTCTGTCGATCGTAGTGTTCTTCCCGGTGGTAGGGGCTGGTTTCTTTGGAGCCGGAATCGATGCCGGGCCGCTGCCGGTCCTGGGGAACCTGATCCTCCACATCGTCTACGGAGGCGCGCTCGGAAAGATCTACGCATCTCACGCGATCTGGAAGGAACCGGTGAGCGAAGTCACGAGCGACAACATCAGGATCCTGGAGATCGTCCACCGGACGATGGCCATCGGTCTCTTGCCGGGAGCCGTGCTCGGTGTCTTCGCCGCGCTCATCGGCGTCAGCGTCTTCGCACCGGATCTCGATCTGGTGATGGCCGGGGTGCTGGGAGCGCTGGTTGGCAGCGCCGTGGGTATCTGGATCGGATCACTGGCCGGCCTGACTCCGGAGAACCTGAATTCAAGTGATAAGGTTGGCGTTTGAGTGCGTGGAGCTTCGGGAACCTCTGAACGTAACGACGGTGCAAGGCGCTCGGGAGCGTTGACTCTCGCGTTACTCGGGGCTGATCCGGGATGAACCCAGTACGTGCTCGATGCGGGATTCGCTGATTGCACCGATGCGTAGAATCCGACAGTGTCCTGTCTCGTCTACCTGGACCACCGTTGACGGAACACCTCCTGGCGTCCTGCCGCCATCGAGAATGAGATCAACGTTCCCTCCGAGTACGTCGAGGGCTTCCTCGGCCGTTCTCGCCTCCGGCTCGCCGGATCGATTCGCGCTGGTCGTCGCAACGGCGCCACCGCACCGTTCGATCAACTCGAGCGCAACCGGATGATCCGGCATGCGGAGCCCGACTGCGCCGGTATCCCGGACAATCTCGTATGGCAACCAGTCAGCTGCCGGAAGAACCACGGTTAGCGGACCGGGCCAGAAATGCTCGATCAATTTGAGCGAAACCTCGTCGGTCGTGCCGGTCAATCGATCGATCGCGTCACGACCGGAAACGAGCACCGGAATCGCCCGTTGCAGTGGCCGCCCTTTCGCGACATAGAGGTTTGCGACCCCGTCCGGCCGATCCACAGACGCCCCGACGCCGTAGACAGTGTCGGTCGGAAAGACGACGAGCCCGCCAATGGACAACGTTTCATGAGCGATTTCAATCGCCCGGGGATCGTGACCGACGCGCAGGATCCGGGTCATGTCGAACCGAGCTCCGATTTGATCTGCGCGGCCAGGGACGGGCCAATCCCCTCGACCCCGGAGAGGTCCTCGACTGATGCCTCCCGGATTCGCTTGACCGAGCCAAACTTCCGCAACAGCGCCCGTTTTCGTTGAGGACCCAGCCCGCGAACTTCGTCCAGCGCGGACTGAAAGCTCGACTTCTTCCGGCGAGAGCGGTGAAACGTGACCGCGAACCGGTGCGCCTCGTCGCGCACGCGTTGCACGAGAAAGAGCGACTGTGCGTCGCGCGGCAGGATGATCGGGTCGCCCCGGCCGGGCAGAAACAGCTCCTCGTTCTCCTTGGCCAGACCCACGACCGGGAGGGAGAGTTCCAGCTCACGGAAGACCTCCAGCGCGGCATTCAACTGGCCCTTGCCCCCGTCGATGATCACCAGGTCTGGCAGCTCACGCCACTCCTCGGTCGACTCCAGATCTTTCGCCCGTCTGAACCGCCGGCGCAGCACTTCCTGCATCATCGCGTAGTCGTTCGGACCGGAAACGTCCTTGATGCCAAAGCGGCGATAGTCGCTCTTCTTTGGTCGTCCGTCTTCAAATACGACCATGCTCGCCACCGGCGAATCTCCGTGAAGGTTGGAGATGTCATAGCACTCGATCCGTCTCGGCAGCTTTTCGAGCTCCAGCCGGTCACTGAGTTCGGTCAGCGCCATCGTGGTGCGCTGTTCGTCGTTCAGCCACCGAACGCGTTCGTGATTGAGGTTCTCTTCCGCACTCTTTGACACCATTTCGACCAGTCGTTTTCGCATCCCCCGCTGTGGATGGCTCAGCTTCACCGGTCCGCCACGTCGCTCGGAGAGCCACTGCTGGACGATTGATTCGTCATCGATCCGGTGCTGCAGTACAAGCTCGCGAGGAACAAGCGCCGCCTCATCGTAGAACTGGGTGACGAACGAACCGAGGATGTGCGACGGTTTGTCGTCGATCCGGGCACCGGTCATCAGGAAGTGCTCGGAGCCGAGCATCTTTCCTTCCCGAACGGTGGTGACCTGGACGCAGGCGTCACCGCCTTCGCCCTTCGCCAGCGCGAGCACATCAAAGGATTCGCGCTTCCCGGACGCAATCTTCTGCCGCTCGAGCACATGTTCGATCGCCTGGATCTCGTCACGCAGTCGTGCCGCCTGTTCGAAGTCCAGCGCCTCGGCCGAGCGCTCCATCTGCAGTCTGAGCTCTGGCAGGAACTCGTCAGAACGGCCTTCCAGGAAGAGCTTGACGTTACGGATCACCTCTCCGTACTCGTTCTGCGTTACCGCGCCGATGCAGGGCCCGTTACAGCGACCGATGTGATAGTAGAGGCAAGGACGGTCTGCTTCTCCGGTGATTTCGATATCGCAGAGCCGGTACGGGAAGAGTTTGTTCAGCGAGTCGAGTGTGCGATTCACCCGCGCCGCGCTTGTGAACGGGCCAAAGTAATGGCTTCCGTCGTTGACAACCCGGCGAGTGCTGATGACCCTGGGGTACGGCTCGTTCGTAATACGAATAAACGGGTAGCTCTTGTCATCCCGGAGCATCACGTTGTACTTCGGCTGGTACCGCTTGATCAGCTCGTTCTCGAGGATCAGCGCTTCGCTGGCCGTATCGGTGCGAATGACTTCGAAATCCTCGATGTTGCCGATCAGTTCCCGGGTCTTGTGATCCATCCCACGGGTCGAGCCGAAGTACGAGCGCACGCGGCTTCGCAACGAGGCCGCTTTGCCAACGTAGATCACCCCGCCGTATCGGTTCTTCATGAGATAAACGCCCGGCTCGGCGCCCAGTGCGTCAAGCCGCTGCTCCAGCAACTGCTCATTCATGCTGAAATCTTAGCAAACCCCGGGGACGAGCCCTCGGCTGTGAAACGCGCCAGGAAGACGTTCCACGGTGGCCGGCACTCAATGTGGAAGACGCACAGGCTTGCACCGAAGCAATGAAAAGCGGCGGCCCGGAATGGGCCGCCGCTTTCCTGTTGGCTCAGGAGTCTCGATACCTGGTTTACGAGTCAGCTAGTTGAGGGATGGAACGACGTCGCGTCCGCCGTCCTCAAGCC
>SKKR01000207.1 GCA_007123655.1 Thermomicrobiaceae bacterium | reverse complement strand
TCAGTTCTTTGGTTGCGTCGAAGAGCAGATCAAGCAGGGTTCCTGAAGGACAGTCAAATCAGCGGTCGGGATCCGCTGATCCGCGTCTATTGAACGGCCGGAGTAAGGAGGGAGTAGCACCGTGACGCACGAAATTACGGTTACCGTCAACGGAACCAAGCACAAGAGCGAAGTCGATTCCCGCATGTTGCTCGTGCACTACATCCGCGACGTCCTGAACTTGACCGGGACGCACATCGGCTGCGATACGTCCCAGTGTGGCGCCTGCACGATCCTGTTCAATGGAAAGGCCGTGAAGTGCTGCACACTGCTGGCGGTACAGGCCGACGGCGCGGAGATAACAACGATCGAGGGTCTCGCGCAGAACGGGAACCTGCACCCGATCCAGGAAGGCTTCTGGGAAGAGCACGGACTGCAGTGCGGCTTCTGCACACCCGGGATGATCATGGCGTCCTATGACCTGCTGCAGCGCATCCCGAACCCAAGCGACGAGCAGATCCGGCACAATCTTGAAGGTAACCTCTGCCGTTGCACCGGGTATCAGAACATTGTCAAATCCGTTCAGTTCGCGTCCAAGAAGATGAGTGGCGCCGCCGGCGACGACTAGGCTCACTGCTGAGAGCAACAGGTTTCCGGATGCTCTGCTCGATCCCGCATTCCGTTCGCCAGTGAGCTTTGGGAGGTGACCGGTGGCAGTAACCAAAATGTTCGGGGCCTCGGTAAAACGTCGCGAAGATTCCCGGATGATGACCGGGCGGGCTGAATATACCGACGACGTTCGATTGACCCACACCCTTCACATGTGCATCGTGCGGAGCCCGTACGCTCACGCTCGCATCAAGAGCATCGATACGAGCGCCGCGAAGTCGATGCCCGGGGTCGTGGCAGTGTATACGGGCGAAGATCTCAAAGACGACCTTGGCCAGGTTCCCTGCGCCTGGCTGATTCCGGACTGTAACCTGAAGGTGCCGGAATACCGGGCGGTGGCGATCGACAAAGTTCGGTTCGTCGGGGATCAGGTGGCTGTCGTCGTCGCCGAGGATCGCTACCAGGCGGAGGACGCGGCGGACGCAGTATCCGTCGATTACGAACCGCTCGACGTCGTAACGAACCAGGAGGACGCCCTCCAGGACGGCGCTCCCCAGTTGTACGACGACGTGCCGAACAATCTGGCGTTCCAGTGGAAAATCGGCGGTGGAGATTTCGACGCAGCGTTCGCCAGCGCAGACGTGAAGATCTCGCAACGCTTCGTCAATCACCGGCTGATTGCCAACGCGATAGAGACTCGCGGCGCGACAGTCGAGTACAACCCGGGGTCAGGCAGGCTGACTGCCTGGATCACCAGCCAGAACCCGCACATTCATCGTTTTCTCATCTCTGGGGCGACCGGGATTCCGGAAACGGACATCCGGATCATTTCCACTGACGTAGGAGGCGGCTTCGGGAGCAAGATCCCGACCTACGCCGGAGAGATGCTGGCCTGCGCGATCGCCAGGAAGCTGGGCGCGCAGGTAAAGTGGATGGAAACCAGGCGGGAAAACTACGTCACGAACGCGCACGGGCGTGACCACATCGACTATGTCGACGTTGCCGCCAGCAAGGACGGTGTCGTTTCCGGAATTCGCGTTAACTCGTTTGCCAACCATGGTGCGTACCTGTCCACCGCAGCGCCCGGGGTTCCGACGTGGCTATTCGGCACGATGCTGAGCGGGGCATACAAGATCCCGAACATTGACTGCACCGTCAACGGCGTGCTGACCAACACCACGACGACCGACGCCTACCGCGGCGCCGGTCGCCCGGAGGCCACGTACATTCTCGAGCGCGTGATGGACCTGGTCGCTCACGAAACAGGACTGGACCCGGTCGAGGTCCGGCGCCGGAACTTCATTCAGCCGCACGAGTTTCCCTACACAGTGGCAACGACGCTCGAGTATGACAGCGGCAACTACGAGGAAGCGCTCAATCAGGCGCTGCAGACCGTTGGGTATGAAGACTTCCGGAGAGAACAGGAACAGGCGCGAGCCGAGGGACGACTGCTCGGCATCGGTTTCTCAACCTATGTCGAGGTCTGTGGCCTGGCGCCGTCAGCCGCAGCAGGCGCGATGGGCTTCCAGGGTGGACTCTGGGAGAGTTCCACCGTCCGGATGCATCCAACCGGCAAGGTTACCGCGTTCACCGGCGCCAGCCCGCACGGGCAGGGTGAAGAGACGACGTTCGCCCAGCTTATTGCCGATGAACTCGGCGTGCCCTTCCATGACATTGAAATCGTCCACAGTGATACGGACCGCATCCCCTTCGGCTGGGGAACCTACGGTAGTCGAACGACCGCCGTCGGTGGAAGCGCCATGGTCTACGCTTCTCGCAGGATCATCGACAAGGCGCGGCGCTTCGCGGCGCACATGCTGGAGGTCTCGGTCGACGATATCGACTTCAACGACGGGATATTCAGCGTCAAGGGTTCGCCGGAGCAGTCGAAAACGATCCAGGACGTCTGCCTGGCCGCCTATCTCGCCTGGGACCTTCCGGAAGGTGAACACCCGGGGCTGGAAGAAAGCTACTTCTTCGACCCGACGAATTTCACCTTTCCTTTCGGCACGCACATCTGCATCGTCGAGATCGAGCCGGATACCGGCCAGATCGAGATCAAGCGATACGTTGCGGTCGACGATCTGGGTAACGTCATTAATCCCATGATCGTCGACGGACAGATTCACGGCGGGATAACGCAAGGCATCGCCCAGGCGCTGTATGAGTACGCCGTGTACGACGAATCCGGTCAGTTGCTGACGGGGTCGATGATGGACTACTGCGTGCCGAAGTTCCATCACGTGCCCACGTTCGAACTGGGCCGGACTGTCACCCCGACCCCAGTGAACCCTATGGGGCTCAAAGGAGCGGGAGAGACGGGCACGATCGCGTCGACACCCGCGGTCGTTAATGCGATTATCGACGCGTTGAGGCCGCTCGGGGTGAAACACGTCGACATGCCGTTTACCTCGGAACGCGTCTGGAACGTGATTCAGGAACGGAAAGGGAGCTAGGGTATGTATCCGACTGACTTCGATTATCACCGGCCGGAGAGCGTCTCCGACGCAGTGAAACTCCTCAAGGAGAACCCCGAGGCAAAGGTACTTGCCGGCGGGCACAGCCTTTTGCCTGTCATGAAGCTCCGGCTCGCGATGCCGACCGCGCTCATCGATATCACCCGCCTCTCCGAACTCTCCGGTGTTCGAGAAGATGGTGACGCGGTCGTTATCGGCGCGAACACCACCTACTCCGAGCTGATGGCTTCGGACGTCATCAAGCAGAAGCTTCCGTTCCTGGTAGACGCAGCCGATCAGGTCGGTGACGTTCAGGTCCGCAATGTGGGCACAATTGGCGGCGCATGCGCTCACTGCGACCCGGCTGCCGACTTCCCCGCGATCGTGCTGGCGCTCGACGCCGAGATAAAGACCGTCGGCTCCAGCGGAGAGCAGACCCACAAAGCGTCTGATTTCTTTGTCGACATGTTCACGCCGCGCCTGGAGCCGGACGAAGTAATCACCGAGATCCGGCTTCCGAACGTGGCAGACATCGCGAGCGCCACGTACCAGAAGTTCGCGCATCCGGCGTCCGGTTACGCCATCGTCGGCGTCGCCGGAGTCCGCACAAGCGGCGGCGATGTGCGTCTTACCGTGACCGGGTCGGTTCCGATCACCACCAGGCTAACGGCGGCGGAAGGCGAGATCAGCGGGAAGGATCTCAACGAAGCCAATATCAAGGCCGCCGCGGACAAAGCGGGCGAAGGGCTTGATTTCGTCGGCGACATCCATGCCTCGGATCAATACCGGGCGCATCTGACACGCGTCTTCACCCGCCGGGCACTCGAGAAGTTGGCTGGCTAGCACGCCCGGACAACCGAACCAGAGGATTCCAGGGAACGGGCGGCACATCGGGCCGCCCGTTTTCGTGGGGCGCGTCCGTCTCCTGACTTCGTGGCAGGTCCGGGAGGCTGGCTTCCTATCACGAGTGAAGGAGTGCCCCCGCGGCAATTTGCTATGATTGTTGGGTGTGCCTGATACACATCACGATTCCGCGTGACGATCATGAAGATGACCTGACGACGAGAGGTGGAACGGGTTGCAGCTCAATACTGTCGAGCAAGTTCAGGAAGCAATGCAGGAGGAGAAGTACGTCAGCGAACGGAGTCTGGCGACGGCCATCTATCTGGCGCTGCAGTTGCCCAAGCCGCTACTGCTGGAGGGGGAAGCCGGTGTCGGCAAGACCGAGGTCGCCAAAGTCCTGGCCTCCACGCTCGGGACCGACCTCATCCGGCTTCAATGCTACGAGGGACTCGACGTCAGCCACGCCGTGTACGAATGGAACTACCCTCGGCAGATGCTGGCGATCCGGTTGATGGAAGACCGAGACGTGAATGACCGCCAGGCGATGGAGCAGATATTCAGCTCCGACTACCTGATCGAACGTCCACTGCTGCAGGCAGTGCAGCACAAGGGAAAAGCGCCTGTCCTGCTCATCGATGAGATTGACCGGGCGGACGAAGAGTTCGAGGCTTTTCTGCTCGAGCTGCTTTCGGACTTCCAGGTGACGATTCCTGAACTCGGGACGATCAAAGCGGAGTATCCGCCGATCGTGATCATTACATCCAACCGCACGCGAGAGCTGCACGACGCGCTCAAGCGACGTTGTCTCTACCATTGGATTGACTATCCAAACATCCAGAAAGAGCTCCAGATTATCACCCAGAAAGTCGAAGGTATCTCCGAGCGGCTGGCGCTCCAGGTGGCCACGTTTATTCACGAACTGCGCCGCGAAGACCTCTACAAGCTCCCGGGCGTTGCGGAAACGCTCGACTGGGCGAGTGCACTTCTTGCGCTCAACCACCAGGAGCTGAACGAAGAAATCGCCGGCGCCACGCTCGGCGCGATCCTGAAACATCAGGAGGACGTCCACGAGATCCGCAGCAAGCGCCTGGGCGAGCTTGTTGGCGCGGCGGCTTCACCGTCGGCAACCGGGACACCGTCCGAGAGCTGATTTATTGGAGGACGAATGTCCAGAAGCAATGAGATTGTCAATCGAGCGGTGAGGTTCGGTCGAACGCTGAGGCGTGCCGGCGTGAACGTGACTTCCGGACAGGTCATGGACTTCGTTCAGTCCGTCGAGCACATCGATATCGGCAACCGGGACATCTTTCGTGAAGCTGGCCGTGCCTGCTTCGTTACCACGCGGGACGAGCTCCCGGTGTTCGACCGGGTGTTCGAGTCTTTCTGGCGTGCGAAACCCGAATATGCGAACGATCAGTTTACCGACCCGGGCGACGACATGCAGCCGGGGATGGACGGCGAGGCTGATCTGGACTCGGAAGGTGAAGAAGGGGACGAGATCTCCCCGGAACAGGGGACCCAGCAAACGAAGACGCGCACCGAACTCGTCGAGTCTCAGGAACTCGAAGCCGAGGGGGAAGAGGAAGAGGGAGACGCTGACGATGTGCTGAGTTTCAGCGCAGCGGAAGTCCTCCGTGAAAAGGACTTCGCGGACCTCTCTGAGGAAGAGATGCAGCAGACACGCCGGTTCATGGAGAAGCTCGAGTGGAGAATTGGACGACGCCGGTCACGGCGGCGGGTGTCCGCCCGAAAGGGCCGCTTCTGGGATCCGCGCAAGACGATGCGCAAGAGCCTGCAAACCGGTGGAATTCCGATGCAGATTTCGCGCCGGAAGACCAAGACCAAGCCTCGCCAGCTTGTGGTTATCTGCGATGTAAGCGGATCGATGGACCGGTATTCTCGCATCCTGCTGCAGTTCGTTTACGCCATTGAGCAGGGCATGGCGAATGTGGAGTCGTTCGTCTTCGGAACCCGGCTTACACGAGTCACACGACTGCTGCGCAACCGGTCGATCGACAGCGCAATGGAACGCGTTGCGGAGCAGGTCCACGACTGGTCCGGCGGCACCCGCATCGGTCAGTCGCTGCAGAAGTTCAATACCACCTGGGCCCGTCGCGTTCTGCGAAACGGCGCGGTCGTACTCGTCATCAGCGATGGATGGGACCGCGGAGACCCGGAGCTTCTCGGCCAGGAGATGTCGCGCCTGCAGCGCAGCAGCTACCGGATGATCTGGCTGAATCCCTTGCTCGGTTCACCGCGATACGAACCGCTGACACGGGGGATGCAGGCCGCGATTCCATACATCGATGATTTCATGCCCGTTCACAACCTGGCCAGCCTTGAAGCGTTGGCCGAACACCTGGGCAACATCGATGATCACCGGCCGGTGCGGCGGCAGCAGCCGCTCGAATTCACCGAGCCCAAGCCACGCGTTGCCTGAACGCTGGAACTGGAGGCGTTGATGCGAGACATTCTTGAAGACGTGAAAACCTGGCGCGACGCCAGCGAAGAGATCGCCCTGGCGACCGTCGTCAAAGCATCCGGATCAGCCCCGCGACGTCCGGGAGCCAAGCTCGCGGTCACGCGCAGTGGGCGCATGTCTGGATCAGTGAGCGGCGGGTGCGTTGAGGGTGCGGTGTTCGAAAAAGCCGTTGAAGTGCTGGATTCCGGCAAGCCGGAGCTTGTCCATTACGGAATCAGCGACGAGATGGCCTGGGATGTCGGCCTGAGCTGCGGTGGCCAGATCGATGTGTTCATCGAGCCGTTCGAGGGTGACCGATGAGCGGCATCCACGCGGCTCTGCTTGCGGCAATCGAGCAGGAACGTGGTGCGCTGCTGGCAACGCAACTCGGTGGGCAGCAGCCGGGCGCAAAGCTTCTCGTGTACGACGACGGCTCGGAGACCGGTCACCTGAGTCCGGACTCGCTGCACGATCTCGTCGCCGCAGACGCACATCGCCTTCTGCCATCCGGAGAGGCAACCACCCGAAGCTATGAGGTCGACGGCGAGACCGTCGAAGTTTATCTGGAGAGTCACCTTCCACCGCGTCGAATGGTGATCATCGGCGCCGTCCACACCGCGATCCACCTCGTCTCATTTGCCAGAGAACTCGACTGCCAGACAACTGTGATCGACCCGCGGGAGATGTTCGCGACCCGTGAGCGATTCCCTCACGTGGATGAGCTTATCGTCGGCTGGCCGGATGAGGTCATGCCCGATCTCAACCTCGGGCCGCAGACCGATATCGTCATGCTGGCTCACGATCCGAAGTTCGAAGACCCGGCCATGGAAGTCGCCCTGGCGAGCCAGGCGGGCTACATCGGCGCCATGGGGAGCAAGAACACCAGCGCCGAACGCAACGAACGTCTCCGGGCGCGCGGTTTTTCCGAGGAGCAGATCGTCAGGATCCACGGACCCATCGGACTCGATCTGGGTGGCCGCACGCCCCCGGAAGTCGCGGTCAGTATTATCGCGGAAATCGTCGCGACTCGCAGAGGCAAGGACCCCAGGGGTCCGCAAGCCGCGCTGCAGCCGGCGAAAGCAGATCAGTAATCGGTGATGACTGCTCGGGGGGTGATCGCCGCGGTAGTTCTGGCCGCTGGTGGCTCAACGCGGCTCGGGAAACCCAAACAGCTTCTCCCGCTGGGCGAGCATCCACTGCTTGCCCACGTCCTACACTGCGTCAGGCAATCTTCCGTCGACCGCAAGTACATCGTGCTCGGATTCGCGGAGGATCAGATTCGCGAGCAGGTCCCGCTGCACGACTTCGAGATCATTCACAACCAGGACTACTTCGCCGGGCAGAGCACGAGTATCAGACGAACGATCGAGACAATGCCTGACGATGTCTCAGCCGTCGTGTTCGTGCTCGGGGATCAACCGCTTCAGGTTCCGGAGGTCATCGATACGATCATCGACAGCTACCGTGACGACCCCTCCCCGGCGGTTCAACCGCAGTTCGCGGACGGTCCCGGAAATCCGGTGCTGATCGATCGCGAGCTGTTCGGAGAGTTGCTGGAGTTGACCGGTGACACCGGGGCCCGGCCGGTCCTTCGCGAGCTGGGCG
>SKKR01000149.1 GCA_007123655.1 Thermomicrobiaceae bacterium | reverse complement strand
GCTTCGGCGCGATCTTCTGACCGGTCTGACCAACTTGTTCATAGTGCGGCCGCCAGCCAAGATCCGTTACCGCGCGTGTTGCGCCGGCGGCGCCGCCGAGCACTTCCGCAAGCTGCTCTACCAGTTGATAGTTCTCTTCCTGACCGAGTCCACGTCCCCCGATCACGACGACATCCGCGGAGGTGAGGTCTGCCGCCTGGCCCGCGGAAGATTCCAGGCCGGTGATCCGCACGCGAATGTCGCCCTCTTCGAACGACACGGCCAGCGATTCGACCTCTGCGGATCGAGACATGTCAGCACCTGGCGCCTTGAACGAGCCGGTATGAAGCGTGGCGAAAACCCGCTCTTCAAGTGATGCGCTCACCTCGGTCATCATCTTGTTCCCGTATACCGGTCGGTGAGCAGCCAGCGCACCGTCGTCTATTCGCAGCGCGGTGCAGTCCGGCAGGTGACCGCCTCCATGACGCCCGGCCAGAAACGCGGCGATGTCACGTCCCGCGGTGGTTCCGGCGAACAACACCACGCCCGGATCCGCCTGCGATATCGCCACGTCTACGACCTTTGCGTAGCCATCCAGCGTAATCGCGGACAGTTCCGGGGAGTCCGACACCAGAACCTGATCGGCACCGTACTGTCCCAGATCCGCGGCCGCCTGTTCGATCCCGCTGCCGATCGCCAGTGCGACGAGGTCACCGCCGAGTTCGTCGGCGATCTGGCGCCCGGCCGCGAATGTTTCAAAGGACGTGCCGCGCAGCTCGCCATCGTGCGACTCGAGTACGATCAAAACCGTGTTCCGTGCAGCCAAACCGGTATTTCCTTCCCGTGCCGGAGCCTCGAACGTGCTCAGAGAACGTTCTTTTCCTTAAGAAACGCAACGAACTGGTCAACCGCGTCATCGAGATCCTCTGATTCAACGATGACCCCCTGCGCTTCCTGTTCCTCAATGAACAGATCGCCCCAAGTTACACGTGACGACAGTTCAGACCTGGCTATGCCCAGGTCCGCCGCGGTTTGCACGTCAGTCTGCTTCTTGCGAGACGCCATGATTCCCTTCAGCGAGGGGTAACGCGGCTCAGGGAGTCCGCTGAGCGCGCAGAGGATGGCCGGCGGGGTGACATCCAGCGACTGATGTCCGTCTTCGATCTCACGCTTCAGCGATAGCGTCGCTCCATCGAATGCCAGATCGATCAGATTACTCACGAGCGGCACATCGAGGAGAGCCGACAGCCGCGGCCCGATGTCGCCGGTTCCGCTGTCGCTCGATTCCTGACCGAGCAGGAGAATATCGAAGCCCTCCTGTTTCAGGTAGCTCGCAAGTACCTGTGCTGTTACGCCCGTATCACCGCCCGTCAGAGTCGAGTCATCGATCACGACCGCCCGGTCTGCTCCCATCGCCAGGCACCGGTTGACGGGATCCCTGCCGCTGCCGAGCGATGCGACAACGATTTCGACATCGTCGCGTTCTTCTTTGATCGCGGCGGCCGCCTCCATACCATAGAGGTCATACTCATTGGCCACCGTGGGCGTTCCCGGTTGCAACTGCCCGGTTCTCGGATCGAGCCGCAGCGCGTTCGGATCCGGTACTTCTTTCACCAGCACAACGATTTTCAACGACAGCCCCCGTCAGTCACACTACCCTGCGCTACTCAAACCTAGTCACTAATCCTAATTACCCGGCGTCACCGGACTCGCCTGTCGCGGCGAACGACGGCGATCGTCGTTCCAGGAACGCTTCCATGCCCTCGCGCTGCTCGTCGCCGTTGAATGCTTCCGCGAACAACTTCGACTCGTGGATATTTCCCGTCGCCATGGACGTTTCCATCGTCCGGTTGATGAGTTTCTTGCTTGCAGCCAGCGCGTTGGGACCTTTTTCAAGGAACGTCCTGGCCAGCTTTTTCGCCTCGTCCAACAGGTCGCTCGCCGGATGAACAGCATTGACGAGCCCGATTTCTTTCGCCTCCGCGGCGCCGACATGGCGCCCACTGAAGACGATTTCTTTCGCCCGGCCGATACCAACGATTCGCGGCAGTCGCTGTGTGCCGCCCCACGCCGGTGGGATCCCAAGGCCAACCTCCGGTTGCCCCAGCTTTGCGTGGTCGGCCGCGAGCCGTATGTCACAGGCGATCGCTATTTCACATCCGCCCCCAAGGGCGAACCCATTGATCGCGGCGATGACCGGTTGCGGCATCGACTCGATCGCATCGCACAACTTGTGACCCCGGCGCGAAAACGCAACGGCGCCATCGTGGTCCTTCTCGCTCATCTCCTGGATATCTGCACCGGCGATAAATGCTCGGTCCCCGGCGCCAGTGATGATCACCGCGCGCACCGAATCGTCATCCGCGAGTTGCTTGATCTGTTCGGTCATTTCAAGAATGAGCTCGGTGTTGAACGCGTTGAGCGCATCCGGGCGATTCACCGTTACGATCGCAATGCCCGGTTCTCTGGTCACCTCAATAGCCATCGACGCCTCCCTGACCGTGCTTGTCTACTCAGCGGTGAACAGCGCACGAAACCGCTGGCCTCTTGCCCGGTAACGTTCCGCCTGATCCAGCAACCCTTTGCGCTCATCGTCAGTCACATCCCGCTTGACGCGAGCGGGCATACCCATCGCCAGCACCCCGTCCGGAATCTCCGCTCGCTCCGGCACGACCGCACCGGCGGCAATGATACTGCCCGTGCCGACCCGGGAGAACGACATGACAATCGCCCCCATGCCGATGAGGCTTCCGTCGCCGACTTCGGTCCCATGGATGATCGCCCGGTGACCCACGGTTACGTCGCTTCCCAGAATCGTCGGTGCGCCTTCGTCGAGATGCACCATCGTATGTTCCTGGAGGTTCGTGCGCTCTCCGATGCGAATCGGGCCGATGTCGCCGCGCAGCACACACCCGAACCAGACACTCGAACCCGCCCCGATCTCGACATCTCCGATGATGAACGCGTCAGGCGCGAGAAACACGTCATCGGCGATCCGCGGGTAGACCCCATTCAAGCCGTAGATGTGCGCCATCGATGAACTCCCTCATACCCCGCCGGCGGCCGTACGTTCGATCTCACGTCACTGCGTGCAAACGGCCAGGGCACACATGCCTGGCCGTTCACCACCCATAGTTCTGATTTCTCGCTCACCCCGTGGAAGCCGGTTGGGACTCCCAGGCCTGCGCCGGGGGCTGCGGGTTCCGCAGTGGCCGGTCAACCCGGTATCCGAGCGCATAGTCACCCTGCAGCAACTGGTGAATCTCGCGCGTTCCCTCATAGATCACCGCACCACGGGCGTTGCGCATGTAGCGTTCAACGGGGTACTCGCTCGAGTAGCCGAAAGCGCCGTGAATCTGGATGGCGTCGTTGGCCGCGTTGAAGGCGTGGTCACAGGCGACCCACTTGGCGAGTGAGGTCTCCCGGGTGTTTCGATCCCCGCGGTTCTTGAGCTCCGCCGCCTGCATGACGAGCAGGCGGGAGCTTTCCAGCCCCGCAACCATCTTGGCAATCATCTGCTTGACGAGCTGGAACTGACCGATCTCCTGACCGAACGCCTCCCGCTCGTGACAATAGCGAGTGCTGGCCTCGAGACTCGCCCGGATCAGGCCGACGGCGCCCGCCGCCACCGTGAAGCGGCCCTGGTCGATCGCGCTCATCGCGATCTTGAACCCTTCGCCTTCCTCGCCAATCATGTTCTCGGCTGGCACGCGGACGTTGTTGAACGCGATCCATCCGGTATCACCTGCTCGGACGCCGAGCTTGCCGTGGAACGACCCTGTTGTCAGGCCCTCCATACCGCGCTCGACGACGAAAGCCGCCAACCCGCGATGCTTCTGAGATGGATCCAGCGTGGCGAACACAAGCATGTGATCTGCCGTGTTGGCGAGCGATATCCACGCCTTTTCACCGTTCAAGACGTAGTCATCGCCGTCTCGAACCGCCCGGGTCTGAATGTTGCCTGCGTCCGATCCGGCGCCCGGTTCGGTCAATCCGAAGGTCGAGAGTTTCGTTCCCTCTGCCTGGGGTTTGAGCCATTTCTGCTTCTGCTCTTCGGTCGCCCATTGATGGAGGGTCAGGCTGTTCAATCCGACATGCACGCTGAGGACGACCCTGAGAAAGGTATCAACAGCCTCGAGTTCCTCGCAGGCAAGCGCGAAGCTGACGTAATCGAACCCGCCGCCGCCGTAGCGCTCGGGCACCGGGATCCCCAGGATGCCGAGTTCTCCCATTTTGTACAGCACTTCAGGGTGGTACTCCATCTTCTGGTCCCACTCCTGAATGTGCGGCGCAACTTCGCGCTGGGCAAACTCGCGAACCATATCGCGAACCTGCCGTTGCTCTTCGTTATACGAAAAATCCATCCGGGTCCTCCCATATCGTCACCAGCTGACCACTTCCCCGCGCGGAAGGCGTCCCCGGCAATCCCTGCTTGCGGGCGAGTATAGGGTACCGCTCGAAGCCCGGTCAAACGTGCCGGGACCGGGAAGGAGCTGGCACGTTCGCGCAGTTGACACTCAGTCGGCCGCCAGTTGACACGCCGAGAAACACCAGCACGCCTCGAGCTGGTTCAAGACTTCCTCCAACACCGCATTGACGTCCCAGGACCTGCCCGTCTCGGCCAGCAGGCTGGTCGCGTTCTCCAGCGGCAGGTCTTCCGGAGAAATATTTACGTTTACGCCGATTCCGATCAGGACGTAGTTCACACGACCTTCCTGCACGGAAGATTGGCACAGCACGCCGGCCGTCTTCCGGTTATCGATCAGGACGTCGTTCGGCACCTTCAAATCACACGGAAGTCCAGTCAATCGTTCGATTGCCCGGGAAACGTAGCGGCCCACATGTGTCGGAAACACGCTCAGTTCCTCGGGCTGGCACGTCGGTCGACAGATGATCGTCATGAGAAGCGAGGTCCCTCTGGGAGCAAGCCAGGTCCGCCCGCGCTGACCGCGGCCACTTGTCTGCTCCGCCGCAACGACCACGACGCCCGCGGGAGCCCCTCGCTTTGCCCGGTCGTCCGCTGCGTCCATCGTCGATCCCAGCACATCGTGTCGTTCGATGATCCAGTGCATATCAGCCGGCCCGCCCCTGTTCGGAGGCATCGATCGGATCCTGCTCGCCGTTGGGGTACACCGTAAGCGTCCTGACGCGGCGGCGCTCGACTCGCTCGACCTGGATCCGCAGGTTCCCCGTCCGGATTGACTCACCGGGTTCGGGAATGTGGCCGAGTTGTCTCTGCACGAACCCGCCTAGCGTCTCGCTCTCGGTTTCCGGCAACGATACACCGAGTATTTCCGAAAGCTCATCCACGCCCATCCGCCCGTCGACGATCACCTCTCCACTGCTACCGATCTCGTAAAGGGGAACTTCCCGGTCGTATTCGTCCTGGATCTCGCCAACGATCTCTTCAATGATGTCTTCGATCGTGACCACGCCGGCAGTACCGCCATACTCATCAACCACGATAGCCATGTGGACGCGCGACTGACGGAGATCGCGTAGCAGATCGTCCACCCGTTTTGATTCCGGGACGAACACCGCCGGCCGCATCAGGTCCGAAAGCGTGACGGATCCCACGTCGTCCAGAACGAACCGGAGCAGGTCCTTGGCGTAAACGATCCCGCTCACCCGGTCGATTGACTCCTCGAAGACCGGAATCCGGGAGTGGCCCGCCTCCTGCGCGATCCGAACCACGTCGCGGACGGGTGTCGAGACTTCGACGGCGACCACATCAGTTCTCGGGACCATAATCTCCCGCGCCAGCGCGTCTTCCATACTCAAGATGCCGGAGATCATGATGTGCTCGTCTCGCTCGATGTCGGCGGCACGATCATCAGGTTGCTCGGTGTGATCCGGCGATTCTGCCGCGCTGAATCCGGCCGCGTCCTGGTCCCGAAGCCCGCTCCCGTTCGATTCGGATCGACCGAACACCATCTGCACGATGCGCGGGATGATCATGAACGGCGCCACCACCGTCCCGATCATGGTTCCGGCTCGCGTTACCGGGCCCGACTCCGCTATGTCGAACCGCTCCACAAGCGCGACCGGGATCGCCCGGGCAACCAGGATCAGGACCAGACTGACGCCGAATACGCTCAGCGCCACTCCCGGCAGTTCAAAGGAACGCATGGCAACCCGGGTCACAACGACGCCGATTAGAAGCACGGCGAGCAAGGTCGCGACGTCGATCGCGGACCGAAGCTCCGTGACCTGTTCCTCGCCGCGGTCCCGGCGGTCGTTCGCTCCCTCTTCGAAGAGTTCCCGGATCGTCAGCCGCTGGCGCTTCAGCAGGCTTGCATCGACCAGGCCGGCCAGGGCCAGAACGACGAACGCCAGAATCAATACGGAGGCTTCTATCCAGCTCTCAACACTCACGACAACCACACCTCTGGTTCGCGAGGAGCGTTGAGCTCGGGCTCAGGGTCAGGGTCAGGATCCGGGGCTGGCTGTGTATTCACTGGCTGATATTCTCACACTTCATTCGCTGCTACGTGAACAATGCACTGATACTGAGGTCTTTGTGGATCCGCATGATCGCCTCCGCCATAAGCGGTGCCACGCTCAGCGCCTCGATCTTCTCCGGTGAACCGGGCGGAAGCGGGATTGTATCGGTAACGTACACGCTCGTGATATCGGAGCTGTCGATCAGTTCCAGCGCGTTTCCGGCAAAGATCCCGTGGGCGGCCGCGGCGTAGACACTCTTTGCGCCCCGGCTCAGCAGCAGGTCCGCCGCCTTTACCAGGGTGCTGCCACCGGCAATCATGTCATCCACGATAACCGCATTCTTCCCCTCCACGTCGCCGACCATCTCGATCACTTCCGTCTTTTCCGGCTGGGGATGCTGTTTGGAGATGATGGCGAGCGATCCACCGGCTCGCCTGCGGAACTCGTCCGCCCGGCCGACGCCGCCGGAGTCCGGGCTGACCACCACCAGGTCCTCCAGCCCGAGCCTCCGGAAATGTGACGCCAGGATTGGTGTCGCCCGCAGGTGGTCCACCGGGATATCGAAAAATCCCTCGATCGCCGGGGCGTGAAGATCCAGCGTCAGGATGCGATCCGCGCCCGCGGTTACCAGCAGATTGGCGACGAGCTTGGCGCTGATCGGCTCTCGACCCGTTGTCTTCTTCTCCTGCCGGGCATACGCGTAATAGGGGATCACCGCCGTCACACGTGACGCGGAAGCTCGACGAACGGCATCGAGGATGATGAGCATCTCCATCAGGTTGTGATTCACCGGCTCGCACATCGCCTGAATGACGAACACGTCCGAACCCCGGACGTTCTCATCCAGCTTGACCTTCGTCTCACCGTTGCCGAAGCTGTCGACAATCGCCCGGCCAATCGGCGCTTCCAGCACCCCCATGATCGCGTCCGAGAGCTGCGGGTTGGCATTCCCGGCGAAGACCTGCAACCGCCCATCCATCACTCGCGCTGATCCCCTTCCTCATCCCGACGGCGCACCCTGGCCGGAACACCGACCACTTTCTCGCCCCTCCCCACGTCCCGATTCACGACGCTCCCGGCGCCGGTAATAGCTTCCGCTCCGATCGTGACCGGCGCGACCAGCATGGTATCGCTACCAATGAAACTTCCGGCTCCGATGACCGTTCGATGTTTGCTCATCCCATCGTAGTTGCAGGTTACGGTACCCGCGCCGATGTTGACGTCCTCGCCGACGGTCGCGTCTCCGAGATAGCTGAAGTGGCCGACACGAGTCATCTGGCCGATCTCGCTGTTCTTGATCTCGACATAGTTGCCCACGTGAACGTCGTCCCCCAGGCAGGTGCCCGGCCGAAGGTGAGCCCAGGGGCCGACGTGGACACGGTTGCTCGTCGTGGCACCCTCGAGGTGAGACGAGACGATCTGGCACCCGTCACCGACGGTGCTGTCCGAGATAACACTGTGCGGGCCAATCACCGCCCGCTCGCCGATCAGGCTCTCTCCCCGGATGATCGTAAACGGTTCGATACGGGAGTCCACCCCGATCTGTACCGAGTCGTCAATGAACGTCGACGCCGGATC
>SKKR01000394.1 GCA_007123655.1 Thermomicrobiaceae bacterium | reverse complement strand
CCTACGGACTCTGGCTGGAGCTGACGGATCGCTATCCCGAGCATGGGGATCTTCCCCGAGTTCCCGACGTCCTCCGCCGGGGTGCGGGAATGGGCGATCTTCCTCACCAGATGGAGCTGTTCGAGCGAACCCGTGATTTTCTTTGTGCGGTCGCCGAGCAGCAACCGCTGGTCGTCCTGCTGGAGGACGTCCACTGGGCGGACCAGGCCAGTCTTGACCTGCTACGCTATCTGGCGCGCCATCTCGCGAGCCAGCGCATTCTGCTCATCGCGACGTACCGGGACGATGAAGTTAGCCGTACTCACCCGCTTTTTTCTCTGTTGCCCTCTCTCCTCCGTGAGGCCCAGGCAATTCGGATAGAACTTGACGCCCTGAATCGCGACTCGGTTCAGGTGCTGGTGGCCGACCTCTGGACGCTCCCGGCGGCAGACCAGGAGCAGTTAGTGGCGTATCTGCTTGAACACGCTGAAGGTCATCCGTTGTTCACCGCTGAGCTGCTGCGAACCCTGGAGCAACGGGGATTCGTTCGTCACACCGACGACGGATGGCGCGTGAATGATCTTCGCGGGGTTCCGTTACCGTCGCTGGTACGCCAGGTCATTGAGGGGAGAGTTGCACAGCTTCGGGAGGAGTCGCGACATCTCCTTGAGGTGGCCGCCGTAATTGGCCATGAAGTGCCATTGGACGTCTGGCAGTCGGTCGCGGAAATGTCCGACCAGAGCTTGCTCGATGTGCTGGAACAGGCCACAACCTTTCATCTGCTGGAGGAGGTCAGTGACCAGAATACAGTCCAGTTCGTGCATGCATTGTTCCGGGAAGTACTGTACACTCAGATTCCTCTCCCAAAACGGAGGCTCTGGCACCGCCTGGTCGCCGAGTTCCTGGCGACTACTGCTAACCCCGTGCCTGACACCGTCGCGTACCATTTTCAGCAAGCGGCTGACCCCCGGGCGATCGAGTGGTTGATCCGTGCCGGAGTGCGAGCACGTGGCTCGGCAGCATGGGTCTCCGCGGCGGAGCGGTTTGTCGACGCCGCGCATCTGCTGGAGGGGACGGACGATGGGGAACGAACGCGAGGGTGGCTCCTCTTTTACAGCGCGTTCATCTTGCGTTTCTTGCAGGACCCGATGATTACCGAGTACCTGGCTGAGGCACAACGGATTGCTGACGCAACGAATGACCAGGTTCTCGCGGCATTCATCACGTTCCACCACGGTGGATCAGCCTGCCTGCGCGGGGACGTCAAGCGTGGCCTGGAAGACCTCGAGCACGGCGTCCAGGCGATTGCAGACTGCTTCGACCAGACGGACCCGCCACAGACAGAGGAGTTGGCGTTGGGTGTCATTCGCGCTCAACTGCCCGAGGACACCCCGGCTCGCGAAGAAGCGGCAGCCGGGAAGGTCACGGTGTCGGGCCGCCCACCCGCAGTCACCCAGCGAGGGGTCCTGGTGAACTGGCTCGCCCACGCCGGAAAGTATCGTGAATCGCTTGCGATGGGTGAGCGATTCGTAACCGAGATGGCCGAGGCGCTGAGAGAATATCATACTCGCCCGCTTCACTGGCTGACCGGCAACCTGGGTCTGGCGCACAGCTACGCGGCACTGGGGCGTCCGGACGCCGCTCGTCAGGCATATCACGTTGTTCGCCAGGGTTGTTGGAGCATGAGTGAGTATACGATGGTCGAGTACTCGTGCTGGTGCGACCTCCACAACGTCGTGCTGCCCTACTACACTGATCGTCTCGAAGAGTGGGAGCGTTTGGTACAGGATGCCAGGTACGCATGGAGTCGCGCCAGAGGAATTGCCTCCTGGGCGCCACCCGTCTCCGAGACAGAGCTCGAGCTTCTGTTTTTCCACGGTCGCTGGACAGAGGCGCGTGAGCACGCCTCAATCCAGCGTTCCGCGCCACTGGCCAGCCTTGCACACCGGGCGCACGTCATTCTTGGCATGATCGCCCGGTATCAGGGAGCCCCTGCTTTGGCGTGGGAGCACGTGCGCGAGCTCATACCCCACGGGCCCGCCACGGAGCCAGGGGATTGCTACTTCTCTGTCCATGTGGGCGCCCAAACACTGGCTATTCAGCTTGCGCTCGACGCGGGGGATCTCGAAGCTGCTCGGGCGTGGCTGGAGTCGCACGACCACTGGCTGAGCTGGAGCGGAGCGAGTTGCTGGCAGGCGGAGAGTAGGCTGCTCTGGGCGCGATACTTCTCGGATGCTGGTGAAGCAGCGACCGCTCGCCAATACGCGGAGGAGTCTGAACAATTTGCGAGTGAACCACGCCAGCCAATGATGCTGATCGCAATTCACCGCTTCCTGGGAGAGCTCGCCACCGCGGCTCACGACGTTGACGCTGCAGCCCAGCACCTTACGCAGTCGCTCGATCTTGCAGAGGCATGCGCGATCCCAATCGAACGCGCATTGACGATGCTCGCCGTTGTTGAACTCGAACTGATGCGAGGCAATCCGAATGAAGCCAGCAGATTCCTTGCTGACGTCCTGCGCATTTGTGGTGAGCTCGATGCCCGGCCGACGCTTGACCAGGTCGAGCGCCTGAGTGCACGGTTACGGACCGAGCAGCCGGGTCCAAGGTTCGATCTGACACCGAGAGAACGTGAGGTGCTGACTCTACTGGCTCAAGGCAAATCCGACAGAAAGATCGCCGACCAGCTGTTTATCTCCCACCACACAGTCATGCGGCACGTTTCGCACATCCTGGCCAAGCTCGACGTCGACACCCGCACGGCAGCCGCCGCCAAAGCGGTCCGTAACGAGCTCGTCTGAGCATCGATCACGTCGTCACGCCCATCACCCGGTGAATTCACCTACTTCACCGACCGGCCAGCGCGCAGCATTGCAGATCCCTCGCAGGTCGTGCCGGCGTTGCGGCGCCACCGGCATAAGCAAGATCAGATAGGGCGCGACAAACGCCCAATCTTCGTCAGTCGCATCGTTCGGATAGAACTTCCACGTACACATGTCTCAAGGCCATTGCAGTTGCATTGCTGCGCATAGCCAGTGCTCAAGTATTGCTATAATGGTTTGCTGCGACTACGATCATGCTGCAATATCGCACAAGATGTGCTAAAATGAAAGCGTCGGGAATGGGTTTCATATATGACGAGTGCAAGATCATCTGGATGGAGAAACATACTATGTCTCAAGTATCGTACCTCGTAGAGTTCACGATCAACGATGGGCAGTTGGATGCATTCAAAGACAAAGTCAAGAGTCTAAGTGCCTCCGTCAAGGAAAGTGAGCCCGGCACCGTCGGTTATCGATGGTGCATGGGCGAGGACAACGCCCACTGCCTCGTTCACGAGTCGTTCGAGAGTTCCGATGCGTTCCTCTTTCATCTCCAGAACACTGGCCCGAGTCTGCCTGCTCTGCTGGCTCTCGCTCCCATCACAAGATGCGAAGTCTTCGGCAGTGTGAGCGACGAAGCTCGGGAAGCGCTCGCCACTCTCGGCGCAAAGCACTTCCCTGACTACGCGGGCTTCACGCGGTAACCGTGAGCGACCGTGGCGCTGCCGCGCATGAATTGCTCGGAGCAGCGTCAGGCTTTGATTGAACGCGATCGAAATTTCACACCGTGGTGCCGCAGAACTGCACGGCGAGTCTCGACGGGCGCCTCTTCTTTATGGAGGCGCCTTTTGCTTCTACGGTTAAATGTCAAGGCAACTCTGTTAGCGACAGATGATCAATGGTTGCTGAGGATGGTTCCCCCAATGCCTGTGACCAATATTGAGCGATCCGGTGGTCACCGATACGCAGCCGGTTATCGCCCCTGAACTGGGCCTGGTTCGGTGACGATTAGCGGTTCAAGCCGGTCGTGATCGGCTGCAATCACGCGTATGCGGGTCGACGTTCAGTCTGCTGCGCCACCGGTCAGCAGCTTGAAGGCACTGCCGGCGCATGGCACGGGTGCTGGAACTCTCCGTTGCCATCGCCGACCAGTCGATTACCGATACCATCGAGACTGCCCGCGTCGCCCGAGCCCTGCAATATTGGGTGCCGGACCTGGTGTCAAATGCGCAGCTCGCTGAATTCCTGTCACTGCGGAACCTTTCTGTTGCCGTCCTTGACGACGTGATAGTCTCGAATTACCTGTGTGGAACCCCTCTGTGATTGATGACCCGGTGACACGGCCGCTGAGGGATGCGCATGACCGATACCGGAGACTTTCCAGGAGGTTACGAGGCAGCCAGCCCGCCATTGGTCGGGCGCGAGGCAGACCTGACGATTCTGCATGATGCCTACCAGCAGGCGGTGCACGACCACGGTTGCATCGTGCTGGTCAGCGGTGAAGCAGGCAATGGACGCAATTGGCGATTGTAGCGAACTGACATAGCCGTCCAAAACTGGTAATCTTCAAGTACTTGCTACAATCGAGCTGCCGATCCGGAACATTCTGCGCGTGTTACGGAAGAGCTTTTCTGATGGATCCTGGGACTCCTTTTCTATCCCGGCCCCCGCTGGAGTCCCCGCTCGTTGGCCGCGAACGGGAACTGGCGATGCTGCGCGCGTCGCTTGAGAAGGTGGTCGCGGGAGAGGGATCGCTCATACTGGTGAGCGGCGAGGCAGGGATAGGCAAGACAACGCTTGTGGAATGGTTCGCCGGCGAGGCGCGCGCGAAGCAGGCGTGCGTGCTCAAGGGGTACTGCTATGATTTCACGCTGACCCCACCGTACGGTCTGTGGAGCGATGCATTCGCGAGCAATCCGCTCGGCCAAGAACCGGATCTCTCTCAATCCCTGCATCCAGACCCTGGCTCTTCCCCAACTACCGACCAGTCATCACTGTTCGAGCAGGTTCGGAGATATCTCGCTGGATTGGCGGCCCACCAACCGGTGGTCTTCATCCTTGAGGACCTGCACTGGTCTGACCCGGCAAGCCTGGATCTGCTTCGCTACCTGGCACCTGGAGTGGACTCGCTGGCCTGCCTGCTGATCGCGACCTATCGGACTGACGAACTGAACAGGAATCACCCGCTGGCCCAGCGCCTTCCTTCTCTGGTCCGGGGTGCGCGAGTGCAACGAGCAGAACTGCGACGACTCTCGGAGGACGACGTAAGCGCTCTTGTCAGGAACAACTACACCCTCGCGTCAGAGGACCAGGCACGACTGGTGACCTACCTCTATACGCGCACCGAGGGGAACCCGTTCTATCTCCTGGAAGTGCTGCGAACACTCGAGAGTGAGCGGTTCTTGCGTCCCGATGCGGAACGTCATCTGGTCGGCAATCTGGAACAGGCGCCGGTACCTGCACTCGTGCGTCAGGTGATTGAAGGACGACTCAATCACTTCGACGATGACGAGCGCCAGCTACTGGAGCTCGCCGCGGTAATCGGTCAGGTGGTGCCGTTGGATGTCTGGGCACGAGCAAGCGGCGTTGATGTTGACACGCTGGCCGACTTAGCCGAACGAGCGGTAGAGGCGCATGTGTTCTCCGCGCTACGGGGGAATTCGCATATTACGTTTACCCATGCGCTCGTCCAGGAAACCCTCTATGACGGACAGTTACTCACCAGCCGGCAACGCCGTCACCGCGAAATCTCCGAGACGCTGTCCGAAATGCCCGACTCACCGGTGAGCACCGTGGCCTGGCACTTCGCTCAGGCGGATGACCCTCGCGGGGTTGATTGGCTGATCCGGGCCGGGGAACAGGCGATCGCCCGCTATGCCGCCCAGGACGGTGCGCAGATGCTCAGACGAGCCGAAGATCTGGCGCTCCGATTCTCACGGGATCTGCCACTGACCGCATACTGGAATCGCGCAAAGGCCTATGAAACCACCGGTGCCTTCGAATTCGCCCGCCGCGATTATGAGCGGGTGCTTCATCAGGTCCGGCAGGAGGGGGACCGCGCAGCTGAATGGCAGGTCCTGCTCGATCTCGGCATGCTGTGGATGGCCCGAGACTACGAGCGTACAGGCGAGTATTACACTGCCGCGCTTACACTGGCCCGGTCGATCGGTGACAAATCGATAGTTGCTCGCAGCCTGAACCGGGTCGGGAACTGGCAATGCAATCTGAATCGCCTGGACACTGCGATTTCTCTTCATAAAGAAGCACTGGAGCTGTTTGAGAAAAGTGCCGACCAGGAAGGTATCGCCGAAACCCTCGACTTTCTCGGAATTGCGTCCTATCTGAACAGTGATACGTCATCGAGCGTCAGTTTCTACGAGCGGGCGATCAGCCTGCTTCGAGAACTCGACGATCGCGCTCGATTATCCTCCAGCCTGGCACTTATCTCGTTGAACGGGGGCGCCACGACGGCCCCTGCTATGGCGCCGGTCTACAGAGGTGCGAACTACTGGGTCAGGTGCTGCCAGGAGGCACTGGAAATCACTCGCGATATCGGCTTACCGTCGGGCGAGTCCTTTACGCTCGCGTTACTGAGCGGGCTCCATGGACTTCGAGGAGATTTCGGCCAGGCGCTCCATGACGCGCAGAGCGCGGTGAGTATTGCTGAACGCCTCGGTCATCGCGAATGGGTCGCATTTTCGCGAGGTACGTTGGGTCGAGTCTGGGACGAACTGCTTGACCCGCGTGCGGCGCAGGTAGAACTGGAGCTTGCCCTGGACGCGGCACGTATGTCCGGATCGCGTCTCCATTTAACCAGGGTGGCAAGTTCATTGGCGTCCGTGTTGATCGATACTGGCAATCTCGCACGAGCATCCGACGTACTCGAATCGGTGGCTCAGCCGGATGTCGAGGGGACCTCGTCGACCCAACGACAGTCACGATTCGTGCGTGCCAAACTGGCGCTGGCGCGAAATGAATTGAATGAAGCACTGGACATCATTGAGTACCTGATTGAAACGCGACCAAGTCCATCAAATGAAGATCGCTTGCCGTATCTCATGAAAATCCGGGGAGACGTCTTCACCCGGATGGGCGATTTGCCAGACGCCGAAGCGTCCTACCTCAACGCACAAGAGGGAGCGGCGCTTTTCGAATTTCGCTCCCTTCTCTGGCGCGTCGAAATTGCGCTTGGTGAACTGTATCGGAGACAGAACCGGCATCAGGACGCTGAGCAGGCATTTCAGAACGCTCATGATCTTATCGAGGTTCACGCATCGTCAATCCCGGATACGGCGATCCGGGAGCATTTCGAATCCAGCGCCCTTGCCCATCTCCCTCGTAGTCTTCGAGTCGAGCACGATTCTACGGTCAACGAACTTCTCTCCCGGCGTGAAACAGAGGTCCTTCGCCTGATCGTCGAGGGACGGTCTGACCGGGAGATCGCCGACACGCTCTCGATCAGCCCGCGTACGGTCATGCGCCACGTCTCCAGCATCCTCACCAAACTCGATGTTCCATCCCGTACCGCCGCCGCAACCCTGGCTATTCGAAACGATCTCGTCTAGTCGATGGTGACTCGTCGGGTGGGCAATTTCACCCAGCCGGCCAATTGAGTGATTTCGGCGATGTCGCCTGATCCCCCACTGGCTACTCTGGTTACAACAGCAGTTACATCGCGAGGCCTTGTATCCATTCGTCCGTACCGAACGGAGGGAACCGATGTCAATCATCGATCGGATTACGACGCTCAACGGCGACCAGGTGACCCTTGAGGATGCCGCGGTCGAATCGCTCAAAGACCAGGTTTACGGGCAAGTGCTCTCGCCGGGTGACCCGGGCTACGACGACGCCCGCAAGGTCTGGAACAGCATGATCGACAAGTACCCGGCACTGATCGCGCGTTGCTCGGGTACCGCGGATGTCGTCCACGCCGTCAACTTTGCCCGCGAACACAACCTGCTCGTCGCGGTGCGAGGTGGCGGGCACAACGTGGCCGGAAACGCCGTCTGCGACGAAGGTCTGCTCATCGATCTTTCGGGCATGAAGGGCATTCATGTTGAGCCGGCGAATCAAACCGTACGGGCACAGGCCGGTGTCACATGGGGCGAGTTCGACCGAGAGACGCAACTGCACGGGTTGATGACGCCGGGCGGGGTCGTAACGACCACCGGGATTGCCGGGCTTACGCTCGCTGGCGGAATGG
>SKKR01000173.1 GCA_007123655.1 Thermomicrobiaceae bacterium | reverse complement strand
TATCGAAACAGCCATCGCATCTTCAGTCGAGAGACAACGGACGCGATCCTCGGTATTGCCAACCAGGCTGGCGGGGTGATTTCGCAAGCGCGACTGTACGACGAGTCCCAGCAACACATAGCCGAGACCGAAGCGCTGCGTCGTATCGGCCAGGCGGTTCTGGACAGTGATTCGCTGGATGCGGTGATGGATGAGATTGCCGACTCGCTCGCAAATCTGATCCCGTACGAGTACGCGTTTGTTGCAACGCTGGCCGATGATCTTTCGACGGTCGAAATCAAGAGGCACTGGGGATGTTTCTCAATTGATCTGACGGGCTATCAGCTTCCGCTCCACAAATCGCTGACCGGCAAAGCGATTCTGGAAGGCCGCATCGTCAACAACGACGATGCGATCGCCTCGCCGATCGTTCACGTCTTAGAACCGGATGGTCGACCGGTTCGTTCGGTTCTTATTGCTCCGCTGACGACGGATGAAGGTACGATCGGTGCTCTGTACATCGGTCGAAGCGACAGCGAAGCGTTCACGCTCCGTCAGGAACGCGTCATGTCGCTCCTGGCGAACCAGGCAGCCGCGGCGATTTCCAGGACGCAAGCTCGCGAAGCGATTGCATTGCGTAGCCGACAACAGTCGTTTCTGGCGGAATTGGCTGATCATCTGGTGTCTTCCGATGCGCTGGAAGATTCGCTTCAGTCGATCGTGGAGGCGGGCGTTGGCATTCTGGCAGACGGCGTCGCCATAGCGTGTTCGACCTGGGAATACGGGTGCATCCGCTGGGAGGCCGCGTCCCATGTCGACCCTGGGAAGGCCATCGAGCTGAGAGATGGCCTGTCAGGTGTCGACCTCAGCGAATACCTGGATGACGTTGAACGGGTGCTGGTCAGTGAGACGGTCACGCGTGGACACATTGACCGGGATCATGCAACCGGGGGCGAGACCGACGATGACCAGATCATTGTCTTACTCAAGCGCCTCGCGGTGTCTGAAGTACTTGTTGTGCCAATGCGGCGCGAGGGTCGCGCCCCGGGATTGCTCGTGCTGTTCAGGAACGGCTCCGGAAACTCGGCAGATCGAAGCACCGTGGAGTTTGCCCAGCTCGTCGCCAATCGAATTGGGGATGCGCTCGAGCGGCGGCAGATGGCGATCAATCGCGAGTCGCTCCTGAGAGTCTCCCGGAGCATCACCGGTCATCACGACATGGACGAGATACTGGAAACGTTCGTTCGCGAGCTGCATCGGATCGTGCCGTACCAGACGATGTATCTCGGACGGCTCAACGACGACCGCGGATCCTTCAGATTGCTCAAGTATCACAACTCGTTCGGTATTGACGCGTCTGAGATCAACGTTGCCTCCACTCAGGGTGTCAGCGGGGAGACCATTCAGACCCGAGCTCCCGTGTTTGATAACGAAGCAGATGCTCGCCCGACAACGGTCTACGCCGATGATAGTGAGGCTTCGTACTACCGGCGGCATGGCGAAAGTGCGATGGCAGCGCCGCTCGTCGCTGATGACCAGGTGATCGGGGTGCTGTTCATCAGCCGGTTCGGCAGGCACCGATTTTCGGAGGCTGACTTCGAGACATTTCTCCTCTTCGCCAGTTTTGCGGCGTCGGCAATTCACCGCACGGAGCTTGTCGAGAGCAATCAACTCGTGTACCGCGCGTCGGTAGAAGTACTCGCCGCGGTTGTGGACGCCAAGGATCCAACCACGCTTGAACACTCGCGTCGTGTTGCCCATTACGCGCGACTCATCGCCGAGTCGGTGGGTACCTCCGACGCCGAGACCGGTCGCATTGAGCTTGCTGGTCTTCTGCACGACATCGGGAAGCTCGGTATTCCGGATCACGTTCTGAGCAAACCAGGTCCGCTCACCGGGGAAGAGCGCGTGCTCATGAACAGCCATTCTGAGCGCGGCGCCAGAATTCTTGCACAGCATCCCGCTCTTGCCGATCTCGTCCCCCTGGTTCGGCACCATCATGAACGTTTCGACGGATGCGGGTACCCCGACGGGTTGTCCGGAGATGAAATCCCTCTCGGCGCGTACATTATCGCCGTTGCCGAGGCGTTTGAAACGATGATTTCCCAGCGGACCTATCAGCAGAGCAGCACTGTCACGGAAGCCGTTGGTGAACTGGAAGCGAACGCGGGGTCGCAGTTTCATCCGGAGATCGTTGAGACATTTTGCGAAGTTGTTCGACAGAACAGTGACTTCGAGTATACGCCCCCCAGCGTCGCCGAATCTCGCTCTCTGGTAAGCGGCTCCTACGCATACTACCCGGCAGCACGCGTCGACGTCGTCGAAGGATGAGCGGTATGGAGTTCAGCCACAGTACCCATAGCCTGGCGGCCGCTGAGCTCGACGTCATCATGCCCCGGATGGCGACGTTGCTCGCGAATGCGCTGAACGCCGAACACTGCGGCGTTTTTGCCTACAGCGAAGATTGCTCATCGACTCTGGCGTTTTATCGACATGGATACCAGTATTCGGTTTCCTCCAATGGTGCGAATTACGAAGAACTTGCACCGCACGACGTGCCGGCGGAAGCCGAGGTGCTTCGAACCGGTGAACCTCTTGTCCGTCGTTCCAAAGTGGACTTCGCCGAGTTTCCGCTTTTGAATCAGGACAGAGAACCGGCGAGTGAGCGGCTGTCCGACCTGGTGCTACCGCTTGAGTGGCAGGGCGCGGTCCAGGGCGTCGCCTATATCTGGCGCGCGAATGATCCAGTTCCGTTTCGTGACGACGAGATTGAGGCAGCCCTTCGCGTGGGGCGTGTAGCAGGAATGGCCATCGTTTTTGCCCGTCAGCACGAGACCGAACGAATACAGCGACAGCGGCTGGATACGTTGCTGGACGTTGCCGGCATCGCAACATCAGAGCAGAGGCTCGAAGACGTCCTTCAAACACTCGCCAGGTCTATCCGATCGGCGAATGGCACTGACGTCTGCGGGCTGTATGTGTTCGATGAGTCCGGAGACTCCGTGCTGGGCTCATTTCAGGATGGCGTGCGACCAGGCGAGGAATCGATATTCGCCGAGTCGACACATATCCCGGTGTCCCGCGTTCCGGTCGAGATCGAGTTACGGGAGACACTGGAGCCGAAGCTGATTCACGATCTGGATAACGATTTCGCGCAGGGCGAGTCACTCCACGCCTACCTCAAGGAACAGGGTATCAGTGAGGTACTGGCCGTGCCGATCGTGTATCAGAGTGACCTGGTGGGCGTTGTCTACTGCTGGTTCAGGCACAGCGATCGACGTTTCAGCAATGCGGCTGTGGCGATCACTGAAGCCATCGCAAACCAGGCGGGCGGAGTCGTTTCGCGGGCACGGCTGCAGCAGGCGATTCTGGAGCAGAGTGCCGAGAGCGAAGCGCTGCTTCGAATTGGTCAGGCGGCTCTGACCTGGGACACATTGGACCCTGTGCTCGACGAGATCGCGGGTGTCCTGCGGGAAACGATCGACTACGACTACTGCTACATCGGCCTGTTGACACCGGATCATCGCGGCGTCCGCGTCATCCGGGAGTGGGGCGAGTCGTTCCGGCCGATTCTCGATTGGACGATACCGGTCGACGCGTCGATGTCCGGGATCGCGATTCGAACACGCCGGCCGGTGAGTACCAGCAACGTTCAGTCAGACCCCAGAGGCTGGCTGCAAGACCCGAAGCTTCCACCGTTGCGCTCGGTATCAGTAGCGCCCTTGCTGGCGGACCACGGGCCGATCGGTACGCTGTTCATCGCGCGGGATCTCGTGCATGTTTTCACCGCGAGGGAAGAGCGGTTGCTCGCTCTCCTGGCTCAACACGCGGCGGTTGCCATCGAGCGGGTGCAGTCCCGACAGTATCTTGACCAGCGCGCAAATCGACAGGCGTTGCTCGCTGCGGTAACTGAGCTGCTTGTCACCGGGGAGAACCCGTTGGACGCTCTGCAAGACATAGCCAGCAACGCCGCCGGAGTTATCGCGGACGGGATTGCATTTGTCCAGACTGGCTGGGATTACGAGAGTGCGCGCCCGGTGGCAACCTCGTTCCGGGATCCTGGCTCTGATGTGCTGCTTCGGCAAAACGCGGGGGAGCTTGACATGGTGGTGTTGCAGGAGCGAATTGAGGAAATCCTGGGACAAAACGAGGAACTCCTGCTCGAGCCGGACGGAGTTTGGCCCGAACACCAGCCGCTACGCGACCTTCTGGAACGACTCGGTGTCTCCCAGATGCTGATTCTGCCGCTCTACCAGCGCGATCGTTCTCCCGGGATGATGGTGATGCTCTCCTGCGACGAGTCCGGATCGTTTCAGGACGACGATCTCGAGATCGGACGAATCGTAGCGCGCAGGATTGGAGATGCCATTGAGCGACACGTTGTCAAACAGAATCAGGAGGCGCTTCTGCGCATCTCCGAGTTGCTCCAGGGGCTTCCGGACGTGGACATGCTCGTCCAGACCTTCGCTCGGGAGATGGAGCAGATCCTTCCAT
Organism: Thermomicrobiaceae bacterium; assembly: GCA_007123655.1. Lineage (GTDB taxonomy): Bacteria > Chloroflexota > Chloroflexia > Thermomicrobiales > Thermomicrobiaceae > SLMJ01. The sequence goes on along the minus strand of SKKR01000173.1, from coordinate 3,532 downwards.
TTGACCAACTGTACATTGCCGAACTCGACCGCGAGCGTGACGTGCTGGAAACGCGAGTGTACCTGGAGCGGATAAGCAACGCGCGCGGCCCGGTGGAGTTGCCCGCGGCCACTGGCATCTGTGGCGAAGTTGTCAAGTCCCGTATGCCTGTGATGGACAACCACGCGAACGAACGGGCCGCGAGCATCTATCACGGAGACGGGAAGGATGAGCACTATCGCCAGAACGGTGAGAGTGTGCTGGTAACACCGATCTTCGCAGATAACGAGGTGACCGGCGTACTGTTCATGAACCGCACGGGAAATAACCGCTTCACGACTGCGGATTTCGAGACGTTCCTTCTCTTCGCGGGACTCGCCGGTGCCGCACTCGACCGGACGCTCCTGCTCCAGCACTACCGGGATCTGTACCGGGCGTCGATCGAGGTTCTTGCCGCGGTGGTTGATGCGAAAGACCCAACGACACTGGAGCACTCACGGCATGTGGCCCATTACAGCCTTCTGGGAGCGGAGCTGATGGAGCTACCGCCTGAAGATGTGACGCAGATCGAGCTTGCCGGTCTTTTACACGACATCGGAAAACTTGGCATCCCGGACCGGGTCCTTCAGAAACCGGGGAGTTTGACCGAAGACGAGTTTGCTCTGATCAAAACCCATCCGGATCGAGGGGCACGTATTCTGGAGCGACACCCTGCGCTGCAGGATCTCGTTCCGCTCGTGCGGCATCACCATGAAGCGATGGATGGGCACGGATATCCTTCGCGGCTCGTCGGAGAGGCGATTCCGGTCGGCGCGGCGATTATCTGTGTGGCTGACGCATTCGATACGATGACGTCCGAGCGCACGTATCAGCGCCGACGGACAGTCGAGGATGCGCTAGACGAATTGGAGCGCTGTGCTGGGTCGCAGTTTCACCCGGAGATCGTCGACCGGTTCGTCCGGTACATCCGGGAACACCCTTCAGAGGTCTACGTTCCAGAGGATGGGAACGCCGTCGCGGGTACAGGCACGTCGTGACCGACCAATCCCGTCCGTTCGCGCGCGAGCATTTGCTTATCCACGCTACTCGTATGTGCTCCGAACGTGCTTGTCTACGACCTTCGCTTCTGGCGCCCACGGCGTGCACGATCTGAATCTGCGGTTCCCGCCCCCGGCGGGTACGCGTGCGTACGTTCTGGCGGGCATCCCGGCAGCGCACGATCCACTTGACGTATAATTCGCGAGGGGATAGCGGAAAGGTGGGCGTCCGGTGGCGGACGACCGTCGTGCACGTGACGATCAGAACACGATCTATCAGCCCGCGCTGTTCGAACTGGGTGGCCGCGGGCGGGTGGTAGGGCATGCCGGTCAGGTTCCGGATCTTACTCCGAAGTCCAGTCTTGACATCGCCCGCTACTGGTATCGCCGCTATCTGGAACAGTCCGGGTATCCCCGAAACACAGTGAATTCGTACTCCTACGACCTGTCCATACTCAACTCCATTATCGGGACGAAGCGCATCGATCAGATCACGAGCCGTGACATCGGTCAGTATCTTGATGCAAGCCAGAATCGGTCGACCCGAAAGCGGCGGCTGACGTCGGTTTCCAGTTTCTTCAGGTACCTGATTGCGCAGGCGCAAGTGCTGGATTGGGATCCGGCACAGTCGTTTCATCCGGATCCCATACCGTTGAAGACGCCGCGGCCTCTCTTTGCATCCGACCAGGATAAGCTTCTGCAGTCCGCCGAGAAGGACGGGCCCCGCGCCCACGCGATTATCTGGCTCCTGATGAAGCTTGGACTGACGCGTGCGGAACTGCTGCGTCTCCGGCATCGCGATGTCGACCGGTCCGACCCCCAGGCTCCGGTCATCTACATCTACTACGACAGCCCCAGGCAACAGGTGAAAGAGCGCAAGCTACAAGCGGGTGAGGAGTTCAGCGAGATCTACGAGCGGCTTGTCGCAGCGTATGGAAACGAGGACCGGCTGTTCGATATGTTGCCCCAATCGGTGAATCGACTCATCGAGCGAGTGGCGACCGAAGCGGGGATCGAGAAGCCGGTGTCGCCAAAGGCGTTGCGGGACACGTTTGCCGTCAGACAGGCCGAGCAGGGCGTGACCGATGCGCATCTCCTGCGGCTACTCGGCCTGGCGAGCGATGCCCGGAACCGGGCGAGCGTTCAGCGGTACATCAAGCTGGCACAACCCGCGCTGAAGCCCGACGGGAACGATGGCAAATGGCCCGGGATCGAAGACACACTCGTCTCGGAATCCGGCGAATCCGTCCCGGCTCAGGATGACGCAACCTGACAGATGAGGACGCTCAAGGGGATCCGGTGACGCCGCTCCGAGTTTCACCGGTGTCCTACGCGGGCGAAGTCCATTGTGATCAGTCCGGGATTACCAGTTATCAGCCCGTTAACAGGCTTGTGGTCGCAACCGGGCAGGTCCAACACGATGGCAGACGACCCGGTCGAGAAGACCGGGTCGTTTTCGGTTCGATCATCTGGCGTCGTTACAGTTACTGGCGGGGAACCAGATCAAGCACCTTCAGTACGTCTTCGAACGCCTCGGTGCTGGCCCGGTTCGTGTCCACCACAAGGTGCTCCATGTCCTTGACCTGGGTCATCTGATCCCCGTAGCGCTCCAGCTGTACCTTGTAGATGCTGGTCCCGGCATCGCTGGCCTCGTCCGCGTCTGTCTCCCGTTCTTCCAGCCGTTTCACGACGACGTCCGGGGGGCAGTAGCATTCCACGAACTGCAGGTCTGCATCGATAATCTTGAACGCGTCCCGGGCGCGCTTGCGCCACTCTTCGTCAAGGAACGTGGCGTCGATCACCACCGATTTTCCGCGCGACGCGGCTGTTATGCCCCGGCTGATCATCGTGTCATAGGTTTCCCGGGAGATGTCCGGGCTGTAAATGCCGGAGCCATACTCATCGGTGAGGCGGTCGTGCGGATCGTGTCCGGTAATCTCTTTGCGAATGCGGTCGGACGACAGCCACTCGGCTTCCGTTGTCCGGGCGATCCTTCTTGCCAGCACGCTCTTGCCGGTACCGGACAACCCGCCAACGATGACGACGGCTGGACGCGTCGGTATCACCAGGTAGGAGGTCGCAAGATCGATGTACCGCTCGATCTCCTCGCGAATCGCGATGAACTCTTCCATCTCCGGCGCGATGTTGTCGGACATAAAGCAGGCGACCTTGGCTCGCACGTGCGCCCGGTACGCCTTGTAGAACTGCACCAGCCGGGGAAGATCCGGGTCCTCCATGCGCTCGGTCAACTTCTCGATGAAATGGTTTGCCAGGTCGGGACGCCGCTGGAAGTCGAGATCCATCGCCAGGAACGCGACGTCCATGGCAATGTCCCCGCATCGGATTCGAGGGTTGAACTCCACGCCGTCGATGATCTGGAGTTGCTCCGGCCGGGGTCCCTCGATGATCACATGCTTCAGGTGGAGATCGCCGTGACCGTCGCGGATCTTGCCGGTATCGACGCGCTTCTGGAACAGGTCCGCCTCGCCGTGAAGGAAGGCCTTGGACGCATGGTC
>SKKR01000293.1 GCA_007123655.1 Thermomicrobiaceae bacterium | reverse complement strand
GCGCCGCAGAGGTACAAGCCGTCGACCGGGGTGGAGTAGTCGGCCCAGCCGGGCAGGGGCCGCTGATCGAATAGCTGTCCGGCGATCATGTCGATGTGACGGATGTTTCCGTCTGTGAGCCCGACCCGGGCCTCGATATCGCGCGGGGTGAACAGGGTCCAGTGCCGGATGACATCCCGGATATTCGGCGCGTATTGCTCCATGACGTCGATCAGTCCTTCACCCGCCGATTCCCGGAGTTCTTCCCAGGAGCCGGCGCCGGGATCGACCGGAGCGTATTGCACCCAGATCGACATAACGTGACCGCCATTGGGGACCAGCGTTCGGTCATAGACCGACGGGATCTGGATCGAGAGCAGGGGCGAGTCCGTAATCTTCCCGGCGCTGACGTCCGCCCATGCCTTGCGGGCGTAATCCAGCGATTCGCGGATGTTGATGTACGCCAGGGCTCTGGGGTCGAAGTCGCCGTCGAAGTAGCGGCTGAAATCGGGCAGATCGTCCAGCGCGGCGTGGAACTTCATGTAGGCGGCGCGTGTCTTCAGGCCCTGAATCCGGCGGCGGAACGATTGACTGACGGCGCCGTCCGGCAGCAGGCGCAAAAACGTTCGCTTCGGATCGGCGTTGGAGAGCACGATATCGGAACGCAGTACAGTTCCGTCCAGGAGTCGCACGCCCTGTGCTCTGCCATTGTCGACCAGGATCTGATCCACCTCCGCGCCGGTCCTGATCTCCACGCCGTCCGCCTGCACCGAGCGCGCCATCGCCTGGGTGATCCCGCCCATGCCGCCAACGACGATGCCCACGTCTTCATCCCGGCTGAACCGGGTGATCTTCGGGAAAATGCTGGAGAGCAGGCTCCCGGGTTCGTCCGGATCTCCGGCATCCCAGGCCATCGCATAGAAGCCCTTCACCTGCGGAGACTCGAAATGCTCGTGGAGTAGATCGGAGAGTGATCCGAAGAGCAAACGGCCGACCAGATCCAAGTCACCGCTCTCCCGTGCGCTCTCGACGATTTCAGCGACCGAAGGAGCCGGCTGGAGCACGAAGCGATGGACAAGGCTCGTCATGCGGTCGATGATCCGGTTGAACTCGGGCCAGGCCGCGGCGTCGTGCTCGGAAATGCGTGTGATCTCGCGAATGAATTTGTCGTCGTCGTCCCAGCCGATGATGCGCGATCCATCACGGTAGGGGACGAACGAGAACGGGTCCATCGGGTGGAGGTCGAACCCGAACTCCCGGAGGCGCATGTCGTCGATGACCCGGGGCTGCAGCACGTAGCAGACGTAGGAGCAGGTCGGCACGCTGAAGCCGGGCCAGAGTTCCTCGGTGACCACGGCGCCGCCGACGAAGTCCCGGCGCTCGAGCACCAGCACCCTCATGCCGGCCTGCGCGAGGTAGTGCGACGCCACCAATCCATTGTGCCCGCCGCCGACGATGATCGCGTCGTAGTCCTTCGTCACGTTCGCGAACGTCCTCCCCGTACAGCCGCTGATCTCACGTAGAAGATAGCAGATCAGTCCAGAGGCAACACGAGGAACGGCGGCAGATCAACGTGATGTCCGGTGTCTCAGTCGGAGTCCGGGATGCAGGTAGCCAGAACCTGGATGGAATCGAACTGCTGTCCGAACCAGGTCGTCCACTCCACTCGCCAGGAATCCAGACCGTCTACATCGAGCACCGGTCCGTTCGAGACCATGTTCTCAAGCGAGGAGAATCCCTCGGTCAACCGAAATCCACCTCCGATCACTCGGGGCGCATCTGCCGGACAGGAAACCTCAACGAAGTCGTCGGTCAACTCCTCGCCTGGAAAGGTCTCGACAACTCGCTGTATCTGAAGGTCGCCTGTTCCGTTACCGCTATCGCCGTTTCCGTCCGATCCGTCATCGGCACCGGCCGCGAACAGGTCCCAGTCGGAACTCGTACCCGGTTCTTCGCCTGTTTCGTCGACCACGGCTATCCAGGTTGATCCGGCGTGATGAACGAGGTCGTATTCGTTGTAAGTCTCCCCGGACAGGAAGTCCCCACGCCAGGTGAGGCCTGACGCGGCGTCGCCCGGTGCTCCGTCCGCTCCTCGCTGCACGAACAACTCCCAGTCCTCGCTGCCCGCCGGAGATTCGGACGTATGCTCCGCGGTGACAATCCAGGCCGAACCGTCATATCTGACAACATCGTTCCGGAGATACGGCGCCGCGGACGGATCGAACTCACCCTGCCAGTCGAACCCTTCACCGGGGAGTCCCTGTGGGCCGGTCGCGCCGGCGGGACCCTGCTCGCCCTGGGGACCGGGCGGTCCTGCTGGACCTTCTGGACCTTCTGGACCAGGAGGTCCCTCCGGCCCTTCCGCTCCAGGATCGCCGGAAGGACCAGGCGGACCTTGATCTCCGCGAAGCGCCAAGAGTTGCCAGTCACTGCTGCTCTCCGGGTTCGCTGTGGTCTGAGTCGCCGTCGCGACATAGGAGCTTCCCTCATACTCGACAACAGCTCCCTGAAAGTACAGCACACCCGACTGCCAGGAACCCTGGAACACCAGCCGGATATCGTCGTCGCCGGCATCATCATCTTCACCGCTGATGGACCACTCGATCGAACTGTCCCCGCGACTGCAACGAGGATCCTGACCGTCGTCACGAACGCCGTAGAGCACGCCGTTGCTGGAGTCAATGCACGCTTTCAGGACATTTCCGGACGCTCCACTCTGCGCGGACGCCAGCACGACCGATCCGAGCCCGGTCAGGAGCGCCACGAACAGCACGTACATCAAGATTCGCCGTACTCCCGGAGACGGGACAATCGTTGACACTGAGGCACCTCTTCCCTGAACACGGGTTCGAACGAAAAGCCTGAACGCCGCGCTCGCGGCGGCAGGATCCCGGAATCGGTTTTGACTCTGGTCCCGGTCGAAGAGGAGAGGGTGGATCGCTGTCCCGAGTTGCGCCAGCCTGTCGACAGTGCGTGTCAAGCATTCGCCGCAGTCGCTAAGTTGTCCCGGCTCCGAACGAGCACGTCACGCGGAGCGTTGTCTGATCGTGCCGGAAATCCTACCGGTGCTGTGCCTGAGTGTCAAGCACCGGCAGCCCGTCGATCAGCCGGGACAGGTCGGGAGCGGTCGCCAGCGAGGACGTGAGATCGATGAGATCGCTCGTCCGGCGGTCTGGAGCAATACCGAACAGCAGTTCCCGGAACTTCGCGTTGAGTGACTCCGTCGACATCGGCCGGTCCGGATGTCCTTCGGGCTGGTCGACCTCGGTCTCCAGCACGGTGCCGTCCACCAGCTCGACGACCAGCTTGCATCCCAGCTTGCCGTCCCTGTCGAACGCGGCGTCGAGGTCGGGGTCGATCACCAGATCGATCCGCCGCATCACGTCGAGTACCGCCTCGTCGCGCCACGGCTCGTCCCGGTAGCTCGCCGCGGTGAGGTCACCGTCCCGGAGCGCCATCGCCACGACGAACGGCGTGCTGTGATCCGCCGCTTCCCTGGTCTCCGGCGTATAGGCCTCCCCGGAGCCCTGTACCCCGGCGGCCACGTTGCGGTGCCCGTAGAGCGTGGCGACGGCCACGTCGTCCATCGACCCGATCCGGCCGGATAACTCGATCGCCGCCTCGATCGCGGACTGGGTATAGATCTGTGCCGGGTACCGCTTGATGATCGTGCGCTCGACCGCGAACTGCTCGCGTTCCTCGAGTCTTGCAAAACGATCCGCCTCGGCATCTGACGGCAGGCGGTCGAACAGCGTCTCCAGCGCATCCGGCGGGGCGGTGAAGCCCATTTTCGCCAGTTCGGCAGCCTCGACTCCACGCATCGCCGCGAACCCGGCGGAAGCGCCCTTGATCATGGGGATCTGCGCTGAGGGCTTCAGCCAGGATTGCAGGATCAGGCCGCCGGTCGATCCGGACAGCCCGATCGCGTGGGAGATCTCGTCCTCGGAAAGTCCCATCAGGCGCCCGGCAGCGGCGGGGACCGCCCAGGCAACCTGGCTGACGGAGTGCAACCCGCGGTTCATCCAGAGATATCCCTCGGCCAGCGCTGCCTGAATCTCGTAGACGATGACCGTCGCCAGAATCAGGTCCCGGCCGCCCGAACCCTGATGCTCCGCCACGGCCAGCAGAGCGGGGATGGCGTCGGAGAAGTGACCGGTGTCTCGTCCGGGGATGGTGGCATACAGATCGTTGGCGTCGAGGTCTCGGGCAGCTGTCGCGTTGACCAGCGCGGCGAGCGCCGGATCGACCCGTTCGGCGGTTCCGAGCAGCGTCGCGGTCTGCCGGGCAGAGCGGGCCAGTGCGTAGTCCCGCAGCAGTCGCACGGACGGCTCGTCCGTGGCGGCGATCGCGCAGGCCAGCGTATCCGCGATCGCTCGCGTCGCCGACTCGACGGTCTTCGCCGGAAGCTCGCCCCATGAGAGGTGAAGGGCGAACCGTGCCATCCGTTGTGCCAGCGTCATCGGTCGTGCTCCAGTCGCTCATCCAGTCGTGTCACACAGTCGCCAACTATAGCCAGCGTCGGGTTGATCGCGCCATCAACCAGCGTCGCTTGATCGGACCCCCTGACCGAAAGGTCAGTTCCCAACCGAGTTTCGCGCGTGTATGCTCTTGATTGATCGGTTAATCAAATCAGGAGGAGCCGATGTCAGACACAACGACCAGCGGCGAGCATGCGTCAAAACGCGAGGTGATTGTTTCCGCCGCGAGCCGGATCTTCGCCGAGAAGGGGTTTTCGGGAACGTCCAACAGGGAAGTCGCCCGCGAGGCGGGAATCAGCCCGGGGCTGATCTACTGGTACTTCCGGGACAAGAACGAGCTGTTTCTGGCGGTCATATCGCGACTCTTCCCGCTCTACGGTCTGACGATTCCGGAAGACGGGGCGGAGACACTTCCGCTGGATGAGGTGCTGTCACAAATCGGCGGACAGTTCATATCCATTATGACCGGCCCGAATGTCCTCCGACTCATCCGGCTGGCGCTGAGCGAGATCATAGGGTTTCCGGAGGTGTGGCAGAAGGTCGGACAGATGATCTCCCAGCAGGCCGTCGGACCGCTCGCCGAACAGTTCGATCAACGCATCGCCGATGGCGAGCTTGCTCCGATCGACAGCCGGATGGCTGCACAGGCGTTTTTCGGCTCACTCGTGGGCTACGTGCTCAGAAAATACGTTTTTCGCAGTGTGGACCTGCAGGACACCGACGATCACGAATACGTGTCGGTCGTCGTGCGGATCTATCACGCCGGGCTCGTGTATGGAGCGGCCCCGGATGGACTGCCCGGGGACGCCGGGTTGACGCAATGACGTGGAGCCTGTCGCCGACGGACGGGCTGACCGTCCCGGTTCAGGGATAGATTTGGGCTGGTGACACTAATGCAACGAATCCTCTCGCTGTTGGAAGCCGCGACGACCGGCCGCCCGTGGGCGGTGATCGTCGTACTACTCGTGCTGACGGTTGCGTCCGCCGGACTCGCGCGCAACCTCAAAATCGAGGTCGATCTTACGGAGTTCGGCCGGGAAGGCTCAGTCGCTGTCGAGACGAATGAGCGCGTCCGCGACAAGTTCGGCGATCCGGCACGCATGGTCCAGGTCATCCTGGATGCCGGGGAGGGCGGAAACGTCCTGACTCCGGAGAACCTGCAGACGCTTGGTACGGCTGAGGATCTCGTCATCGATACACTCGGAGACGACATCCGGGTTGATGAGTTCGGTGAGCCGCTGGTCCGCTCCGCACGAATGCCGATTCAGGCGGCACTCGACGAGCAAGGCGTTTCGATCGACGAGACGGACCCTCGGCAAATCTCTGCGATGGCAGGCGCCGTCCTCGGGAGCCGACCCGAACACGCGGCGCTGCTCTCAGACGATTATGACCCGGGGACAGGCGACGCCAGGGGAGCGTTGATTGTCGCGTTCATGGATACGAACCTTAACGAGGACGAGCGTACCCAGGCAGCCGAGCGCGTCGCCAGGGCCTTCGGAATCGCATCCGGAGAGCCGATCGTTAAGTACGGTTCGCTGGATGTGACTGTGTTCAGCGACGGGATCTTCGTATCAAGCCTGACCGATTCGATCAGGGCGGAGATCCCGCAGCTGTTTGGACTTGCTCTGCTCGTCGTGGTCGCGATCCTGGCACTGGCCTACCGCTCGATCTTCGACGTCATCGTAGGCCTCGTTGGCTTGATCGTGACCGTCATCTGGACGTTCGGGCTGATCGCGCTCCTCGGTCCCGGACTGCTCGGCTGGACCGGGCCGTTCTCGCAACTTGGCGTCATCGTCCCGGTGTTGCTCGTTGGACTGGGAATCGACTACTCAATGCACCTTACCGCACGCTACCGCGAGCAACGCCTGCGTGGCGAGGAGCCGCGTGCAGCCGCGGGCGGCGCGATCCGCACGGTCGGTACCGCTCTCATTCTGGCGACGGTCGGGACGGCGATCGGATTCGGGGGCAACGCCATTGCTCCGGTCGCGATCATCGCCGACTTCGGTATCTTTGTCGCCGCAGGCGTGATCTGTGCCTTCATCGTTATGGGGTTACTGGTCCCGTCCGCCCGGGTCCTGCGCGACCGTCGGCGGAGCGATGCCGGAGAATCGGCGGTTCGAGCGATCGAACTCGAGCGCGTAATGAGAACTCCGGCGCAACTTGCGGTGCGCCTTCCTCTCGCGGGGCTCATCGCGTCGGTGCTACTCGTCGCCATTTCGCTTGTCGCGGCCGCGGGTCTGGTTGTTGAGTTCGATCGTGACGATTTCATCCCACAAGGGTCTGACGTTGAGACGATCCTTTCGATGCAGCGGGCGCTGTTCGGCGCGAACGTCAATGAGCTTACGTTCGTTGTGGTCGATGCGGACTTCACTGACCCGGCGACGATCGTGGGGATCCAGCAAGCGCAATCGAACCTCTCCGAGGTCTCACATGTCCGGAAGATCAACGATGAGCCGCAAGCGCTCTCCATCGTGACGCTGGCCGGCAGTGCAGCGCAAATGAGCGGTGACGGCTTCAACGGTTCATTCGGTGAAAGTGGACCGCCGAGCCCAGACGAACTGACGGGCGTTTACGAGACACTTCGTGACACGGTCGGGGAGGAGCGGTTTACCCAGTTTGTCTCCGCGGACTATCAGTCCGGACTGGTCCAGATCCAGACAACCGGTGGGGACGGAGGCGCCGACGCCTTGCGTGACGACATCGAGCGGGCGTTCATGCCGGTTGTGAACGCCGGGGGAACCGTCGCGATCAGCAGCGAACCAATCATCATGTCAGAGATGAGTGACGACCTGGCGTCGTTTCAGGCTCAGTCGATAGGTATCACCCTGTCAATTGTCCTGGTCCTTCTGGCGGCCTATTACCGGCTCACGCATCGCAGCGCGCTACTTGGCGTGATCGCCATGACCCCCGCGATCGTCGCCGCATCGCTGGTGCTGGGCGTCATGTGGCTGCTCGGTATCAGTTTCAACGTCCTCACGGCGACGCTCACCGCAGTGGCGATCGGGATCGGCGTGCCGTACGGGGTCCACGTCGTCAACCGGTTCGTTCAGGACCGCGGTCGCACCGGGTCGATCGACGAAGCGGTCGGGAGGACGCTGGACAACACAGGGGCCGCGCTGATCGGGTCGGCGCTGACAACGCTGGGCGCATTTGCGGTGCTGTCGTTCTCCGGGTTGCCTCCCATCCAGAGCCTCGGCCTGCTCGGAGCGTTCAGCATCGTCTTCGCTCTGCTGGCGGCGGTTCTGGTGGAACCCGGCGCACTTGTCCTGTGGGATCGATGGTCTCGCCGATACGGGAAGCGAGACGAACAGCCAGCAAGTTCTGATTAACCAGCTCGATCATCAGGCGCCTTTCCACAGACGCCATGACGCCGTAGACTCTGGCACATGAGCGAACGGAGCCGGGAACAACCACCGAAACGTATCGAGATCGCGATCGGATCGAGTAACGCGTCGAAAGTCGGGGCGGTGGAGATGGCCGCGGAGGCATACCTGCCCAACGTGGTCGTCCTGCCGGCCGACGTGGAAAGTGGCGTCCCGGATCAACCCTGG
>SKKR01000371.1 GCA_007123655.1 Thermomicrobiaceae bacterium | reverse complement strand
TGGCGCGCGCTCTGGTGTTTAATTTCGATCTTCACCTGCCACATCTGCTGATAACGCTTCGGGAGTTGCTCGCGGGCTACGCGATCGGCGCGTCAATCGGGATCATGCTGGCCGCAGTGATCACGCAGTTTCCGTTCGCCGAAAAAGTTATCGCCCCGTACATCATCATCATGGTGACGACACCGATGCTGGCGCTGGTGCCGCTGCTGATCCTGCAGTTCGGCTTCGGAAGCGAGCCGCGCATAATCGCGGTAGCGCTGGCGTCCGGCCCGATGGTGATGATCAACTCGGCGACCGGCTTCCGGCGAACCGAGCTCTCCAAGATCGCGCTCGCTCGCTCCTACGGGGCAAGCACACTGCAGATCTTCGTCAAGGTCCGTTTCCCGTCAGCCCTTCCAATGATCATCGTCGGCCTGATGGTCGGCGGGATATTCGGGTTACTGACCAATGTCGCGGCGCAGATGGTGGGAGGTCGTGATGGACTCGGCAACCGTCTGGCGTACTACTCATCACTGATCCAGATGCCGAACTTCTTCGCGACGATGGTGCTGCTCTCGATCGTCGGCGTCTCGATCTATGTCTTCTTCTACTGGGTCGGCCAGAGATGGGCGAGCTGGCAGGCATGAAAGGCGATCAACGTACCGGAGCCAGGGATGAAAGGAGCCGAGCAGGTAAGACACAGAGCGAAGGGAACACTTTCCTTTCCTACGGGGGCCTAGTGGGACGGAACCGGAACAGTACGCGGGGAATACCCGCATTCAGGAGGAGAGAACACCATGCGAAAGCTGAACCTGCTCATTCAGCAGTTCAACGCCGGGCGAATCAGCCGGCGACAGTTCATCGTTCGCGCGTCGGCGCTCGGCCTGTCGCTGCCGCTCATCGGCGGGATTCTGGCGGCATGCGAGACCACCGATGATGACGACGATGACGTGGCGGTGACCGACGATACCGCGGAGCCGACGCCGACGGTGCCAGGCGAGGTTACGGCGACTCCGGCCCCCGAGAACGGCGTCACTGGACAGATCACCTGGGTTTCGCCGCGCGGCACGCTTGAAGTGCTCGACGACTACGCCTACTGGGTTGCCGAGAGCTACGGCTGGTTCGGCGATATCGAAACAATCATGGAACCAGGCCCGATGGAAGCGACTTCGACGGCACGCCTGGTCGACCAGGGTCAGGCCGACGTCGGGTTCCCGTCTCCCGGGGTCTACACGCTTTCCCTGGAGGCTGGCGTGGGCGTCACGTCGGTCTACCAGATGGGTGCACTGGACGTGTTTGCATTTGCATTCCAGCCGGGCAGTGGCATCGAAAGCCTGGAAGACCTGGTCGGCAGGGAGATCGCGCTCGGCGATCCGGGATGGGAGTCGATCGCCAACCCGCTGTTCGCGCAGGCCGGAATCGATCCATCCGAGGTCAACTACGTCGAAGCGGGTGAAGGCTGGGCGCAGTCGCTCGCTCAGGGACAGGCTGACGCCGCGCTCACCTGGGAAGGGTTGAGGGCGCAATGGGAGGGCCAAGGCCTTGAATTTGACTACTTGCTAGGCAAGGACTTCTCTGCGTTCCCGGCCAACAGTTTCGTCATTCGCACTGAGGAGGTCGATGACGAAGAGCTTCGCCCCCTCTACGAGCAGTACTTCCGCGGGTGGTCGATGGGTCTGGAGTTCGGATATCTCAACCCGCGCGCCGCGACACAGCATACGATGGATCAATTCCCGGCTCTGGCCGAGCAAATGGAACCGGAGATCGCCGTCGAATCCATGATGCAACTTGCCAACTGTTATCGAGGCGACTTCGACGCGCGCGACGGCTGGGGCTGGCACGACCCGGAAAGCTGGGAGATTTTCCTGGAGACGATCGCCGAGCTTGGACAGGTCTCTGAGGTCTTCGATACGGATGTCATCCTTTCGAACGACTTCATCGCAGCCGCGAATGACTTCGATCACGACGAAGTGCAGCAGGCGGCTGACGAGTTCGAGTTGCGGCCCGAGTATGAAGAGGTAGATGTTGAAGCCATCCGGGCCCGGCTGTAGCCGGCAAAACGCCGGTTCCAGCTAGCGATCTTCGCCCACACGTTCGAGACTCCCGGCCTGTGCGCTGAATGCACGGGCCGGGAAGAGGAGACATGCCATGGAGTTTCACCACGTCGGCCTTCGCGCCTGGGAGAAACAGCCCAAAGAGGACTTCGTTGCCGATAGCAAGTGCTGGGTCACCGACCCGCGTGATCATCCGAACCGCATCGAGTGGCTGCGGTACGAGCCGGACAGCCAGGTCCCGGACGTCGTCAAGAACACCCCTCATGTCGCCTTCAAAGTCGACAAGCTGGAGCCCCATCTGGAGGGTGAAGAGGTGGTGATCGAACCGTTTCAAGTCGGCGAATTCGCGCGAGTCGCGTTCATCGTCAAGAACGGTCTGGTCTACGAATTCATGGAGTTCAAGCCGGGCTACGCCTGGTTCGACGGATAGCTACAGATCGCACATCGCGGAAGGGGAACGGAATGGCTGACCGACTTGCCGCACTGACCAACTCGTACCACAGCTACTCAATGGAAGAAGCAGTCGAAGGGATCGCTGGCGCCGGGTTCAAGAGTATCGAACTCACAGCCGTACGCGGCTGGACCGAGCATGTCTCGCTCGACGCCGATGAAAAGGAAATCACGCGGATCAAGGATTTGCTGGCTCGGAATGGACTGGAACCGGTAAGTCTGAGCGGGCATTCAGACCTGGCAACGGATGCCGGCGTGGACCAGTTCCGGAAGGCGATGGACCTCGCCCAGACATTCGGCCTCTCCATTGTGAATACCGGAACCGGCGGGGAACTCCACCCGGGAGAGGAAGACGTGGAAGCGCTCCGCAAAGCGTTTCTTGAACGTGTGGACACCGTCGCGGACGACGCGGCCAAGCGTGGGCTCAAGGTCTGCCTTGAGATCCACGGTCATATCCTGCCGAGCGGGAAAGCGGGGGCTCAGCTCATCAAAGATATCGGGCGAGACAACGTGCTGTTGAACTACGACCCCGGGAACGCTATCCACTACGGTGGCGTCGACGCGCACGAGGATATCGACGCTGCGTTGCCCTACACTGGTCACATCCACATCAAGGATCAGATCGGCGGATTCGGAGTCTGGAACTTCCCCGCGGTCGGAACCGGGGAAATCAACTGGGACCGCATCTTCGCATCAATCAACGCGTCCGATTACACGGGCCCCCTGAGCGTGGAGATCGAGTTCCAGGGAGAACCGTGGCCACCCTTGGAAGACGTCAACGCCGCCATGAAGCAGTCGTACGAGTTTCTGCGTCGGTATATCCCGGCCTAACGCGCCTCGAACTGAGGGAGGAGATGGACTATGGTACGGGTTGGCGTTCTCGGAGCCGGGTTTATGGGCGGCATGCATGCCCGCTGCTACGCCGCACTGCCGGACGTTGAGGTCGCGAAAGTCTACGCAAGGACCGCGGAACGCGCCGAACCGCTCGCAAGCGAACTCGGGACGACCTGGACCGACAACCTGGAGGACATTCTCAACGACGACACCATCGATGCTGTCAGCGTATGCCTGCCGACTCCCCAGCATCCGGATGCAACCGAGAAGCTGCTGGAACACGGAAAGCATGTTCTGGTCGAGAAACCGATAGCCGGTAGTGAAGAGGAAGGCCAGCGGATCGTTGACGCCGCGGAACGGAGTGACCGCGTCGTCATGGCGGGACACGTGATCCGATTCTGGCCGGAGTACGTTGAACTCCAGCGCATAGTCGCTCAAGGGCAACTCGGGACACCGCTGAGCGGCTTTGCCTCGCGGCGCTCGCCGCTTCCGGCGTGGAGTGACATGTTTCTCAACGCGAGTATCACCGGCGGAGCTGTCATCGATCTGCAAGTGCACGACCTCGATATCCTGAACTGGATATTCGGAACACCGAAAACCGTCTTTGCTGGAGGCATCCAGAGCCCAAAGACGGGTGGTTGGGACCACGGACTCATCACAGTCGGCTACGGCAGAGCAACTGCCACTGCGGAAGGCAGCATGATGATGCCGGATTCCTACCCCTTTAGCTCTGCGCTGCGCGTGCTCTGTGAGGACGGTTGCATCGAATACAACTTCCAGGCCGGGGGGCGCAGCGTCGAGATGGGATCTTCACCGGACAGCGGCCTGGTTCTGTATCCCGCCAAAGGGGACCCCGAGCCGCTCAGCGCGGCGCAGGAAGACCCGTATCAGGCGCAGATCACGTACTTCGTGGAGTGCGTCAGGAACGGTTCCAAACCCGAGCGCGCGACGCCGGAACAGGGCCTGCAGGCCATCCGGGTGGCACTTGCCGCTCGCGAATCGATGCAAACCGGAAACTGCGTCAATCTCTGACCGTAGCGCCGCGGCGGATCACACCGGGCGACTCCCAGTCGTCGCTCCGCCTGTACTGCCTGCCACGACGCGACGCCGCCGCCGGTGACAGGGGAAGGATTCGATGAGCACTGAGGACATCAAACGAAACGTTCTGGAAAGCGTAGAGAAGCACCGGGACGAGATTATCGACCTCGCGGCGACCATGGTGCGTCAACCATCTGTCAATCCGGATCTCGAGCCAGGCGCCGCGGGAGAACGCGAAGCGCAGGAATGGCTGCGTGACTGGCTCGAGCGGACCGGCAGCGTGGATGACATTGACTTCTGGGCCGATGACCCGGACCGGCCGAACTTCGTCGGGCGCCGGCGTGGATCCGGCAACGGCCGCAGTCTCACCTTTTCCGGCCACATGGATGTCGTTCCGGTAACGCCCGACCAGCGCGAGCAATGGACGCTTGGCGGACCGTTTAGCGGTGACATCCAGGATGGCAATCTTCGCGGCCGGGGAACCAGTGACATGAAGGGAGCGATCGCCGCCTACATGATGGCGGCCAAAATCCTTCATGAGAGCGGCGTCAGGCTTGCGGGCGACCTGATCCTTGCGCAGGCGTCGGGCGAGGAGAGCGGCCAGCATGAGATCGGATGCGACACGGTCCTGGAGCGCGGCTGGACAAGCGACCTGGCGATCTTTCCGGAGCCGACGAACTTCAAGACCTACCCGACTCTCAAAGGAGAGATCTACTTCCGGCTCATGACCCATGGCAAGTCCACACACATTGCCAATCGCTACATGGTTGCCCAGCCGCTTCCGCACGGAGTGGAACGGCCCGGAATCAGCGCGATTGACAAGATGCTGAAGTATCAACTCGCCATCCTTGACCTGGAGCGCGACTGGGCACTTCACCGAAGCCATCCCGCGGTCAGCCCCGGTGGGCAGTTCGTGAACATCAACACGATCAGCGGGGGAGCGTCGTTCACCTCGATCCCTGACTCCTGTGAGGCAACGGGATCACTCCTTTACAACCCGGACCTGACGTCCAACGACGTCATCAGTGAACTCCAGGCTGCCATCGACCGGGTTACGGCTGGAGACAGCTGGCTATCCGAGCACCCTCCGGAGGTCGAGATTCCTTTCATGGGATTGCTGAAAGAACCGGTCAACATGGAATGGGATCATCCCGGGGTCGAAACCATCGCGTCCACGACCGAAGCGGTGCTTGGATTCACCCCGGAGACGGCAACGTCTCCCTGGGTGTGCGATGCGAACTTCTGGTTCCCGAAGGGCCAGCCATCGCTCTGCTTCGGTCCTGGCGACCCAACCTGGGGCATTCACGGCACGAACGAGTACATCCCGGTCGAAGAACTCATCAAGGCCTGCAAGGTCTTCGCCATTCTTGCGATCGACTGGTGTGGAGTCGATGAACAGTAACAGCGAGCAGGGTCGATTCATCGAACCCGACTGAGGGAGAGGGGCATGGCCAGGGCGGAAGTAAACGGGCTTTCGATCGCGTATGACGACACGGGTACCGGCAACCCCATCATCATGATCAATGGTCTCGGGGCGGACCGGTCCGCCTGGCATCTCCAGGTGCCCGCATTGGCGCGGGAGTTCAGAACGATCACGTTCGACAATCGCGATGTCGGCGAGACTGGACCAAGCACTCACGACTACACAGGCCGCCAGTTCGCCGATGACACAGTGGGACTGATGGAAAGCCTGGGGATCGACCGCGCCCATATCGTTGGCGCATCCATGGGCGGATCAATCGCACAGGAGATGGCGATCAACTATCCGGATCGTGTGCGCACCCTGACGCTGGTGTGCAGCTGGCCTTCCACCGATCCCTGGCTCAAGGAACTGCTCCTTACCTGGGAGAACATCTTCGCCGCGCTCGGTCCGGCTGAATGGGCTCGTGCTCACTGGCCGTGGGTGTTCACGCATCGCTTCTACCAGGACCAGGAAGCGATCGAGGGGTTGAAGCGCACAGTGAGAAACGCTCCGAACCCGCAATCAACGGAGATGTACCGGCGGCAGTCTCAGGCCGCCATCAACCACGATGCGCGTGACGAACTTGGCCAGATCTCCGCGCCAACGCACGTCATCTGTGGAGAGGAAGACATCTTCATCCCCTTGCGGTTCTCACGGGAACTGGTATCGGCGATCCCCGGGGCAATGCTGACGGTCATCCCTGAGGCCGGACACGGCATGTTCTGGGAGGCAACAGACGAATTCAATGAAGCGGTACTCGGATTCATTCGCGAGCGATGATGTTCGGAGAGGAAGAGGGAAATGGCGAACACGATACTTGGTTCCACGATCGTCTTCGCGCCGTATTCGGTGGATCAGGCGCTCGAAGGTCTGGCAGAAGTCGGTTACAAGCACGTCGAGATCGGCGCAGTCAAAGGCTGGTTCGAGCATATCGACGCGGACACGGCAGACGACGCCGAAATCTCACGAATCCAGCGCAAGCTGGATGAACTCGGGCTCACCGTCGTCAGTCTCAGTGGTCATGCGCCACTCCACACCGTCGATGGGAAGGAACGTTTCAAGAAGGTGATGGACATCGCGGTCAAACTGGGCGTGAAGATCGTCAACACGAACTCGGGGGAGACTGAGTCTGACGAGGATGTCGAACGCTTCTATCAACACATGGACGAGATCTGCGATTACGCCGAAGCGCGGGGACTGACGATCGGCCTGGAAACCGACAGTAACCTGATTCCGACCGCAAAAGCGGGACTGGCCGTCCTTGACCGCATCAATCGTCCCGGCCTGGTGGGTTTCAACTATGACCCCGGGAACGTCATCTACTACGCGGGGGCGGACCCGACAGAAGACATCGAGCACGCGCTGCCACAGATGGTCCACTTCCACTTGAAAGACAAGATCGGCGGGGAGAAGGTCTTCCATTTCCCGGCACTCGGCACGGGGGAGATTCCGCTCGCCAGTCTCATCGAGCAATGCAAGGAAGCGGGATTCACCGGGCCAATCAGTGCAGAGGTCGAATTTGACGAGAACGGCTGGCCGTCCTATCAGGAATGCCTGGCAGCCGCGCGGACCTCCGCTGACCACCTGCGCAAGATCGGCGTACTGGACGGGAGCAGTAAGTAATGGCTCGCATGACCGGCTGGGAAGCGCTGGTTCAGGCACTGCAGGCGGAGGGAGTACCCTATGTCTTCGGCTTGCCGGGCGACGGACTCCACCTCTACAACGCCATTCACAAACTGGGCGGGCCCGAACCGGTGCTGGTCCGGCACGAGACCAGTGGCGCATTCATGGCAATGGCGTATCATCGCGTTTCCGGCAAACTCGCGGCATGTTATGGGTGCCCCGGACCCGGTGTAACCAACCTCACCACCGGGGTTCTCGAAGCGTTCTCCGGTTGCACGCCGATGATCGCAATCGGCACCCGTTCTCCCATGAGCACCACGGGGATGGGCGCATTTCAAGAGGGCGATCATGTATCGCTAATGCGGCCGATTACCAAGTGGGCGCACACCATTGAAAAACCGGAACGCGCAGGGTGGGCGGTCCGGCGCGCCGTGACCATCGCCACAAGCGGTCAACCGGGTCCTGTCTACCTCGAGTTCCCGGGCGACACGGCGTGGGAAGAAGCGGAGATTCCGGAGTACATTCCTGCGGCAACCGGAGGTCGCCCCGCCCCGGACCCCGAGACGATCACCGCC
>SKKR01000183.1 GCA_007123655.1 Thermomicrobiaceae bacterium | reverse complement strand
GCTGGAGAGGAGCTTCGATTCACGGGTCACCCCGGGTTGACGAGGAAGCCAAAAAACGCACGATTGTGACTGCCCGAATGGTGTTGGAGGAACGATGACGCGGTTTGATAGCCTGGACGCGTTGCAGGCAGATCTATTGGCCGGAAGACTTACCCGCCGAACACTGCTCAAACGAGCCGGAATACTTGGCCTCAGTGCTCCGATCATTGCATCTTTGCTGGCCGCTTGTGAGGACGATGACGACGACGAGGATCCTGCAGTAGAGCCGGACGACGACGATGAACCGGTTGAAGAGCCGGACGACGATGACGAGCCGGTTGACGAGCCGGACGATGACGATGAACCGGTTGACGAGCCGGACGATGATGACGACGAGGCTCCGAGCGAAGCCGGCGGTGGCGGTCGTCTGGACCTTCTCTGGTGGCAGGCAGTGGATATCCTGAATCCGCATCTTGCCCAGGGAACCAAAGACAATGATGGCTCGCACCTGGTATACGAAGCCCTGGCCAGCATCGACGACGACGGAACGTTGCTTCCCCGACTCGCGCCGGAAATTCCGAGCATTGAAGCCGGTACGGTGGATGAGGATGGGTTCTGGGTAGAGTGGACTTTGCGGGACGACGTGCTCTGGCACGACGGAGAGCAGTTCACTGCTGAAGACGTGCGCTTCACCTGGGAGTTCGTCGCCGAGGAGGCAACGACTGCTACGTCTTTTGCCACCTACGAGGCGATTGAGGACGTCGAGATTATCGACGATTTCACCGTACGTGTTCATTTCCGTGATCAGAACCCTGCCTGGTTCGTCCCGTTCGTTGGCGAGCAGGGTCTGATCCTTCCGGAGCACCTCTTCCGTGACTACATCGGTGCAGAAGCACGGAACGCTCCGTACA
The DNA here is from genome assembly GCA_007123655.1 of Thermomicrobiaceae bacterium. Classification (GTDB taxonomy): domain Bacteria; phylum Chloroflexota; class Chloroflexia; order Thermomicrobiales; family Thermomicrobiaceae; genus SLMJ01. Next base: position 7,148 of record SKKR01000183.1, on the reverse strand, counting down.
ACATGGAGCCGATCGGCACCGGGCCGTTCCGAGTGACGGAGTTTCGACCAGCTGACACGGTGTTCCTCGAGCGAAATGAGAACTACTGGGATCCCGGCAAGCCGTTCTTCGATACCGTCGAGATGATCGGTGGCGGGGATGCCACCGGTGCTGCCCGCGCAGTCATTGTCACCGGTGAGGCTGACTGGGCATGGAACATCCAGGTAGAGGCCGACGTCCTCGACGCTCTGGAAGAACAGGGGGATGAAGGGTTCGTCAACGCGTATCCGGGCCCAAACTGCGAACGTTTGATGATCAACTTCGCCGATCCCTGGACAGAAGTTGACGGTGCTCGCTCAGAGCCATCAACCGAGCATCCTTTCCTCACAAATCCGCTGATCAGACAGGCGATTACGCTTTCGATCCAACGCGATGTCATCGCGGACCAGCTGTACGGCCCGGGTGGTGTCGACACTGCGAACAACGCGAACGTGCCGGAGTGGGTAATCAATCCGGACCTGACCTGGTCGTTCGATCTGGATTCTGCTGCTGCCCTGCTGGACGAAGCCGGGGCAATGGATGAAGATGGTGACGGGGTCCGGGAGTATGACGGCACCGAGCTGTTTATGCTGTACCAGACGTCGATCAACTCGATCCGGCAGAGTAACCAGGAGATTGTCAAGGACGACCTGGACTCGATCGGGTTCGATGTCGAGTTGAAAGCCGTTGACGCCGCGGTGTTCTTCTCGTCCGATGCCGGTAACCCGGACACCTACGGACACTTCTACTCGGACATCCAGATGTACACCAACGGTCCGTCCAACCCGTACCCGGTCAACTGGGCGCAACGGTTTGCATCGTGGGAGATCGCAGAGCAGGCGAACGCCTGGTCTGGTGTGAACATCACCCGGTACAACAATCCGGAAATGGACGATGTCATCAACGCCATGGCCACCGCGATGGACCCGGACGAGCAGGAATCACTGTTCCAGGAGTTGAACCGGATCTCGGTTGAGGACTTCGCGGAGATTCCGATCGTGTACCGCACGGGTGTCGCGACGGTCTCGAACGATCTCGCGGGATACAAAGCCGGTCCATGGCGCTCGGACCTCTGGGACATCGGCGACTGGTACCGCGAGTAACATCACGCGGAATGTCCGGCGTGACGATGAAGCGGGCGGCAATCCAGCCGCCCGCGCTCTCGTTAACCATCCACGAATGTGGACTTCATCGCCAAGGATCTCCTGTCTGAAGCGAGGTTATTCGGGCAGACGAACGAGGGTTTCGATCTCCTCGGATCTCGCGGTGTGAGCTTGGGCGCCGCTGTCACGTATGATCTGCCCGTCGCGTAGCTCGATCGTACGCGACCCGTAGGCAGCAACGGTTTGGTCGTGCGTCACCATGATGATCGTCTTGCCATGCTGCCAAAGCTCGTGAAACAACGTGAGCACACGCCGCCCGGTCTCCGAGTCCAGATTCCCGGTCGGTTCGTCGGCGAGAATCAGCGGGGGATCGTTTGCAAGCGCTCTGGCGATCGCGACGCGTTGCTGTTCACCTCCGGATAGTTCACTCGGCAGATGTGAGCCCAGGTGTCCAAGTCCGACGCGTTCGAGCAACTCGCTCGCGAGCCGACGGTCGCGGCCGCGCCCGGCCAGATCCATCGGCAGAACCACGTTTTCCAGGGCAGTGAGCGTCGGCATGAGCTGGAAAAACTGGAAGATGATGCCGACGTTACGTCCTCTCCATCGAGACAGCTGCTCTTCGGTTCGGTTCGAAATCTCCGTCCCGTTGATGATGACCTTACCGCTTGTGGGTCGGTCGATCCCGCTCATCATGTTCAATAGCGTTGATTTTCCGCATCCGGATGGGCCGAGAAGCGTCACCCAGTCACCGCGGTCGATCGAGGAGGTGACGCCGTCCAGCGCGTGGATCGTTCGACGCCCTGACACGTATTCCTTGTGCACGTCAATGAGTCTGATGAAGCCGCTGGAGGGTTCAGTTCCGGTCATCGTCGCCCACCGATCAATCCACCAATGACCAGCAGTAGAGCGGCTCCGATCGACGCTATGATGATGCTTCCGAAGAACCCGGCCGTCCCCTCAATGCCCAGCGCCGAGAACAACAGCCCGCCGATGATCGCGCCTGCAAGGCCGATTGCCGTATTGCCGAGGCAGCCAAACCCGCCGCCGCGGGACACGGTTGCCGCGAGCCAACCGGCCAGGAAGCCAACGATTATCCAGGCGATCAGATTTCCAGGGTTCAGATCCATTGAATCAGTCCGTATCGGATTTCGGACGAATCGAGATCCGATCTCGCGAGTCGTCCCTGGCGCTGCAGTCAGGCTCATCCGGTTCCGCGGACGGGAGCAGATCCGGCCGGCGCTCGCGCGTCCGGCGTAATCCCTCGTCGCGCCGCCACGCCTCGATACGCGCGTGATGACCGCTCAGCAGCACCTCCGGGGGCGTCCGTCCGCGGTACGAAAACGGACGCGTGTACTGGGGATACTCCAGAAACCCGGCGCTGTGGGACTCGCTCACCGTCGACTCGTGCTGAATCACCCCTGGCACGAGCCGGCTCACCGCGTCAACGACCACCGCGGCTGGTAACTCCCCGCCGGTCAGCACATAGTCGCCGATCGAAACCTCTCTGGCCCCGAGGATCTCGACGACGCGTTCATCGACGCCCTCGTACCGGCCGCAGATCAGGCCTATAGCGTCTCGCGTGGCGAGTTCAGCAGCGAGTGACTGCGTGAAACGCTCGCCTGACGCCGAAAGTAAAATCAACTCAGTGTTCCCACTCTCCGGGGGGATTATTGACTCGACCGCTTCGACGATGGGCGGCGCCATCATCACCATCCCGGCACCACCGCCGTACGGATAGTCGTCAACCGACCGGTGCCGGTCGGTCGACCAGTTCCGGATGTCGTGCACAGTGATCTCAATCAGACCCTGTTCCTGGGCGCGCTTCAGGATACTTTCAGTCAGAAAGCCGGTGAACATGCCGGGAAAGATTGTGAAGATGTCGAATTGCACGTTTCGCTTGCTCCAAGGTTAGCGTGTCTCCGTAGTTCTCAGAAGTCTATCCAATTCCGGGCGAGCGTCTCCAAGCGTACGGATGACCGCGTCCGGGGCGGGGGTAAGGGCCGGATCACGTTGCCTGGCCACCAGTATTGTGCGCATGCCGACCGCTGCGGCGCTGGCAACGTCGAACCGATGGGAGTCACCAATGTGCACGGCGCAGTCCGGTTCGACACCGAAGAGTTTGAGCGTGTGCCGGTAGATGGCCGGATCGGACTTGTATACCCCGCAGTCGGCGGACGTTACGACATGCGAAAATGCGTCTCGCAACTGGAACCGGTCCAGGCACCACTCCAGGAACGGGTGGTACGCCGCGCTTGACACCACCCCAAGCTTGAAGCCGTCAGCGTAAAGGTCGTTGACGAGTTCGGTTGCACCTGACATCGGGTGTGCGTCGTTGAGCGCATCGAGCATGACAGCACGGATGCTGTTATCGAGTTGTTCTCGTGAAAACGGAAGGTCGAGGCGCTGTGCTACTCGCCAGATACTCTCTTCGGCGTCGCACTCCACGCCGGAATCCATGGCGACCCGACGAATCTCGCGGTATGTCTCGCGAGCTTCGATCCTGCGCTGGTGAACCCCTGTCTGCTCATGATCAACGAAGGAGTCCAGGACGGCGTCCGGCAGGTCCTCAACTTCGAGCCGAAACCAGGTATCGCACGAGAACAGCGTGTTGTGAAAGTCGATGGTGACGAGTTTCATCTGCCCCTGTCGCGAGGAATGTCCACTGCACAACAATGCAGTGAAGAATAGCACGCCACCCCGGGGCAAGTGTGGCTAATCGGAGGCGTTTACTTCCGACATTGCGGGAACCGCGCTGCTCGCTTCTTCCAGTTCGATCACCTTCAGGAACGCGTCCACTGCCTTCGGTTCGAACTGAGTTCCGGAACAACGCTGGATCTCGTTGATCGCGGTGCAATGCGATAGGGCAGCGCGGTACGGTCGATCGGTCGTCATCGCGTCATAGGTGTCTGCCACGGCGATGATACGTGATCCGACGGGGATTTCCTCACCGGCCAGGCCATCCGGATAGCCATTCCCATCCCAGCGTTCATGGTGATGTCGAATGATAGCCGCAGACTCTTTGAAGATCGAGATGTGGCCGAGGATGTCGCTCCCGTCAGCCGAGTGGCGTTTCATCTCTTCCAGCTCGTGTGATTCGAGTTTGCCTGGCTTCAGCAGGGTCGCGTCGCTGGTCGTGACTTTGCCGAGGTCGTGAACCCGTGCTGCCGTGATGATCTTCTCGTAGTCATCGAACGAAACGTCCGGATAATGCTGCAGCATCTGGTCGACGAGCGTGCTGACGCGCTGGGAATGTTCGGCGGTGTACGGATCACGGCGGTCGAGCATGTCCGCCAGGACCGCGAGCGTCGCGCGGGTCTCTTCATGTACCTGTCGGTAGTTGCGGAACGCGAGATACGGCCCGAGCAGCGGAATGACGACGATGATCAACGCGAAGATGCTCTCCCGGTACAGCACCGGGATCATGATCCCCAAAGTGGGGAGCGAGATATGCTCGAACATTGCCCAGCGAAAGTTTGCCCGGAAGAGCTCAATTGGTGAGTGACCAACGACCTGCGACAGGATGATGGCGATCATGCCGGTGTCGAGAAAGGTGTAGACGGATGCGCCAAGGATGGTGGCGGCGACGTTCTCGATACTTCCGATGGGGGAGAGTGCGGTGTCGGCAATCCAGTAGTAAACGTATCCGCCCAGGAATGACGCCAGCACAGCGGTGGAGGTGTTGACGACTGTTTTGATTGCTTCTCGGCGTTGCAGCAGTTCAACGATCAGAACACTGACGCCGGCCAGTCCAGCACCAAGAAGCGGTCCGAGCGTGATTGCCGCAGCAAAGCACAGTGCCGCGGAGACGGAGACCGTGACGCGTACCGAAGCGAGCGGCGCATCGATCTCGAAGAAGTCCGAGCAGACAATGAGCGCGCCAAGGATGACCGCCAGCATTACAAGGTCGGCACTGATTGTGGGCAGGCCAGCGCCTGGCCCAAGCACGGCTACAGTGACCACCGTTGCGATCACCATGGCCACAACTGTCGCGATGACTCTCGGGCTGTGTTCCACGTTCCTCGCCTTGCTCCGGTCTGGAATCCGGCGTCACGCCAGGTTCCATGGCGCGAACGACGATGCCGGGCGAGCTTGGCCGTTCCGGACGGTCACCTGACCCTCCGTTCGTACACCTTCACTCTACCATCGCGCTGAGAAACGCTTCTGGGACTTAGGAACGAAAGGGGACGTCAGGGAAGGCACGATTACACGGTACAGGGGTCCTACAACCGGCCGGTACTCGGCAGATGCAGGTACTTCGAGGTCATAGTACCTTAGTCTCCGTGGCTGACGGAGGTTGGAAAGGCTCGAAAATCGTATCTAACGGAAGCTGGGGTGAATTTCATGACAGAGAGGCAATGAAAAGATCCCATGAACGGTGGGATCTCTTCTCGAAACTTCACGTGATAACGGCTCCAGGCATGGACCACTGCGCCAGCGGCATGCGCGTGAAGCCGGGCCTCAAGCTAGCGCCACTTGTGGGTCTTCCACTTCATCGACGACCTCCATTCGCGTTCATACGATCCGTGTTACTCACCGATCGGGCTGGCCGACCGTCCTAGCGCCACTTATGTGTCTTCCACTTCACTTGACTGTCTCCCTCCCGAATGTCTGGACGATGCCGCCCTGTCAATGGCCAATCGGGCGACGTCCCACACTCAATGCAGTATGTAAACCTAAGCATCTGTCCGTACTGGTCTTACTATAGTACTTGTGGCGGCCGATGTCAAGACGAATCGGCTACGTTTACGGTACTAGAGTACCATAAAAGAGAGTTCGCAGGTACCGGCCCGAAGTCTTTCGTCAGTACCCTTGAATGCGCGAATCAACCTCGATGGTTGGGGTATTAGAATTGAGCAATGACGGCGTTCGCTGACGAATTGGGTGTTGAGAGATTCGCCCGGAAGGAAGGAGACGACGTGGTCAACGCACGGGCGCTTCTGGTGACCGGCGGCGCCGGGTTCATTGGCAGTGGATACGTTCGCTATCTGCTCCGGAACGCGCTGGCGGACAGGATCCACGTCCTGGACAAACTGACCTACTCAGGTAACCCGACGACGCTTGACTCATTTAGCGACGATCCCCGAGTGGAGTTCATCGAGGGTGATATCTGCGATCCGGCAACCGTGAATCACGCCGTTGACGGCTGCGACGCAATCGTGAACTTCGCCGCGGAAACGCACGTCGACCGATCACTCTTTGATCCGGCGGAGTTTATCCAGACGAACGTGCAGGGGACGCTGGTACTGCTGGACGCCGCACGCGAGCGCACCGGAACCAGATTCGTCCAGGTCAGCACGGACGAGGTGTACGGCGCGGTGCTGGACGGGTACTCACGGGAGTCGGATCCGCTTTACCCGAGGAATCCATACTCGGCCAGCAAGGCAGGGGCGGAGATGCTCGCCATTTCCTACGCGGAGACGCATGGCGTAGACGTCGTTATCACCCGCGGCTCGAACACCTACGGTCCATTTCAGTACCCGGAGAAGTTCATTCCGCTGATGATCACGAATCTGTTCGAACGAAAGGCAGTGCCCGTCTACGGTGACGGATTGCAGGTTCGTCACTGGGTTCACGTTGATGATCATTGCAGCGGTATTGATACCGCCCTGAGGTTCGGAGCTTCCGGTGAGATCTATAACGTTGGAAGCGACGATGAGCGCACGAACCTCGAGGTGGTGAAACAGGTGCTCTCTCTTGTCGACGCTCCCGAGGACCTGATCACCCATGTTGCAGATCGGCCCGGTCACGACCGGCGTTACGCCCTGTCCTCGGAGAAGTTGCGCGGCATTGGATGGGAGCCGAAACGGGCGTTTGACGAAGGAATTGCCGACACTGTCAGGTGGTATCGAGAGAATCGTGACTGGTGGGAACCGATCCGTGACGGGTCATTCCAGGAGTATTACCGCCGAAACTACGATAATCGCGAGCAAGCGCATCCCGGCGCTCGGCGAGAGGCCTGATCGCCGTGCCCGTGACGATTGAGCTTGCGGTCTCGAAAACGCACAAGTATGCGACCCGGGAAAGCGG
>SKKR01000531.1 GCA_007123655.1 Thermomicrobiaceae bacterium | reverse complement strand
GTTGTTGAGCTTTCTTGTCGTAATCATGTCTACCCGGGCAGTCGTAATGGAGCAACATCAACCCATTGTCGGCGCGGAGTAGCCGGACCGTCCGCAGCGCGTGGAATGAGCATCTCGTGCCCATAGCCTCTATCCAGTTCACTGAACGGTGGCGGATCGGAATGCGCCCATTGTTTCCACCGCATCGGGAGACGGGAACTGAGTAGCTCCATTGATGTCATTCACCGTTTCCTGACATTAGCCTGAAAGCAACTGAACCTCTATGCGGTCCTGCTGATTCCCGTTTGATCGCCCCGGTTCCTGATCATTCCGGCCGGCGTCACGCTGGGTCTGACAGTGGCGTTCATCTCTGGCGTCTCCACGCATCTGACAGCAGTCGCTGTCGCGATTGCGCTGATGAGCATCTCCTGCGGGACTGGCCTGCCACTCATCACGGACCTGATCTCTAGACCGGGACCGGGGCGCGTGGTACTGTCATGATGCTGCGTCAGTTCACCTCGGCGATGGGCGCCGGGCACGCTAATGCTTGCCGTCGGAGGATCTGGAGCAGTCGGACTATGGTCGCTCTCATCGCTCTGTCTGCAATTTCCCCAATCGCACGTGCCACTCGAACCGAACCTGCTATCGAGTTGAACGCCGCGGACTGAGACGATTGCATCACAGCGCGAGCAATTCACATTCGACAGGCTTGCAAACGGTCAGCGCAGGAGCAGCGATGTCCGCTCGGTGCGTTTGCCGAGATCAATCGCAAGCTCTTGGTGGTGACAAAAGGAAACCACGGTGAGACGAAGTGGGTCGTTGCGATGCACCGGCAGGAATTGTTCTAGCCCGGACTCATCAGGACGACCTTGTTCAATGATCGGCGGTCCGCCGCGCGTTCTCGAGTGGGATGAAACGCGAGATCCCGTGCTAGAGATCCGGCGCGAAGAACTGCGGTTGACGACTTCTTGATCGGTTATCTGTAGTGTTTTATCAACAGGTCGACGCTTTCAGTCAAATGTGTTTCGGAGAACCGCGACTCCGACGATGGTGATGCGTGAAAGGATGTACGAGGATGGTCGACTCCAGAGAACGTGCCACGGTGGTGATGTTTACGCTGCTTCCGTTCGCGATCGACCAGCTCGAGCCGATTTTGCGAGAGAAGGGACACAAACTGGTCGGTATCGTCACCGCGCCCGGACCGGTCAGCCGGCGCAGTGACGAGTTTCGGAAAGTTGCCGAGCGGGCGCGACCAGGTCTGGATGTCATCATCTCAAACTATCCTAATCGCTGGGCGGATATGATTCGTCCTCTGAGGCCGGACCTCATTTTCTGTGCAGGTTTCAACTGGAAGATCCCGAAAAGTGTTCTTGACGTTCCTCGATATGGAGCCGTGAATCTCCACGACTCGCTACTTCCGCGTAACCGAGGCAAGAACTCGACCGGGTGGGCGCTTCGAACGGGAGATCCGGGCTATGGCCTGACGATTCATCGCATGACGCCCGAACTCGACGATGGACCGATAATGGCTCAGAAAGAAGTCGCGATCGGCGACGACGAGGACGTTGACGATGTACTCCCTCGCTTCATCGAAGCGTCGCTGCGGGCGATGGGTGAAGCAGTCGACCGGATGATCGACGGTTTCCCGGGCATTCCGCAAGAAGAGTCTGAAGCAACCTACACGCCGGGGGCATTCGAGCCGGAGTGGCGAGAAATCGATTGGAATAAGCCCGCACGCCACGTCTTCTTCCAGGTTCGTAGCTGGTATGGCGTCCGGGATGTGCCACGTGGCGCGTTCGGCGAGATCGACGGTGAACGTGTGCTCATCACGAAAGCGAAGCCTGCCAGTGGAGGGACTGCTGCCAACGATGCTTCTCCGGGGAGTGTCATTGGCCGCGATGAATCCGGCCTGCTGATCATGTGCGCGGATTCTCCGCTTCGAGTCATCGAGTGGAGTGCTGTAGGTGGACCGGGGCCAGCGGAGGACTGATGTCTCACGGCAGGCTGGTGCTAATCCTCTCCATGGTCGCGCTGCTCGGCGCGCTCACCCAGTTCGCGGTGACGCCGCTTCTCAGTGAAATCGCGTCAGACCTTCGGGTGAGCGTTGCCCTGGTCGGCCAGGCGGTGACCGTCACCTTTGTTGCCGGGGCGACGCTGGGGCTGCTCGTCGGCCCGATCGCCGATCACTACGGCCAGCGCAGGTTGTTGCTGATTGGCGCGTTTATCGCGTCGCTCAGCCTGCTCGCCGGTGCAGTCTCTCCGGACTACGGACCCTTCCTGATTTCCAGAGTCCCCGCGGGGCTGGGCGGCGCGATGATGGTTGCAATCGCCATCGCGATCGCATCGACCCGCCTGCCGGAGAATGAGCGACGTGCCGGTATAGGCTGGATCTTCACGGCGTTTTCGGCGACGGCCGTGCTGGGGTTTCCGTTCATGACGGAGATCGGCGAGCGAACGAGTTGGCGGGGATCGATGGTCGCCCTGTCACTCATGATTCTGATTGCTATGGCGATGGTCTGGGTGCTGGTCTCGCCGGATGCGAACCGATCTTCGGCGAGACTCGGCGTTCGGCAGGCGTTTGGTGCCTACGCGACGATACTGCGGAGTAACGCTGCCCTTCTCCTTCAGGCTACGAACTTCGTCCGCACGGTCTCGGCGTTCGCCGTGGTGACCTATCTCGGTGCTTACCTGACAGAAGAGTTCGGCGTCTCACTGACGAACGTCGGGTACGCCTACGTAGTCTGCGGGGTCGGTTACCTCGTTGGCACCAGACTCGGGGACGGCAGGATGTTCTCGCTATCGTTCCGGGCGTTCCAGTCGCTGACCGCCGTGGTGTTCGGAGCAATGTTCTGTGTTCCGTTCCTGTTCGGTTTCGGCCCGCTCTGGACGATCGTGTTCGTGAGTCTGGGGAGTGTTGCAATGTCGGCCGGATTCGTCTCACTGACGATTCTGATCAGCGAGGAAACGCCGACGGTCGCATCGACCGCGCTGATGCTGCGTCAGTCCGGGTTCGGATATGGCACTGCTGCGGCGGGCGGTGTCGGTGGGCTTGTCCTGGCAGTTTCGGACTTCGCAGCGTTCGGACTTGTTGTGCTCGCTTTGAGCCTGTTCGCGGCGCTTGCGACCCAGTGGGTTCCAGGCCGTCAGCATCGCGCTCGGCCGGCAGAACTGCCGGGGGAGTAGCAATGCTGGCAAGAGACCCCAACGATTGACTCCGTCTATCGAGAGCGCAACGCTTTTCTGAGGGAGTTCATCGTGCCCGTATTCAGCACGTCCTTCTTTTCGACCCATCCCCTGCGGGCAGTCCATACGCCATACTTCATCTGATCAAGGCCCGCCGCGCTGTGGGCGTCGGTCGAGACCGTGAATTTCAGTCCGATATCGAGTGCAAATCGGACGCCGTTCTCGTCCAGGTCGCGTCGGTGCGGATCGGCGTTGATCTCGATCGCGCACCCGGCGTCCTTCGCTTCTTTGAGTAATCGCTCCAGATCAATATCGATCTCGTCTCGCTCGAGCACCTTTCGTCCCCGCATGTGTCCGATGATCTGACAGTTGGGGTTCTCGATCGCTCGTAACAGGCGGTCGGTCTGCTTCCTGCTGGAGAGGTTCATGTTCGAATGAATTGAGCAGATCACGACGTCGAGATCATTGAGATCATCGTCGGAGAGATCGAGCGTGCCGTCTTCCAGGATGTCGACCTCGCAGCCGGCCAGAAGCGTCAACCCCTTGATTTTCTCGTCGACCTTCTTGATCTCCTCGGCCTGCTTCCGCAGATCCTTCCCACTCAGGCCGTTGACCATCTGCATCCGCTTGGAGTGGTCGGTGATCGCAAGGTAGTCGTAGCCCCGCTCCTTCGCGGTCTCGGCCATTTTCTCGACGCTTGCCCGGCCGTCGCTCCAGGTCGTGTGGCAGTGGAGGTCGCCGCGGATGTCGTCAATGTCGATGAGCTTCGGCAACCCGTTCTGCTTCGCCGCGGCGTCGATCTCGCCGCGGTTCTCTCGTAGTTCCGGTTCGATGTAGGCCAGATTGAACGCCTTGTAGATATCCTTCTCGGTCTTCCCGGCGAGTTGCTTGTCTTTCTTGTCGAAGAGACCGTACTCGTTGAGTTTCTGGTCCTTATCCAGCGCCATGTCCCGGAGCGTCAACTGGTGGTTTTTGGCCCCGGTGAAGTAGATCAACGCCGATCCGTAGCTCTCCGGTTTGACGACCCGGAGATCAACCTGCAGGCCGGAGCGGAGCAGAACTGATGAACTTGCTTTGCCTTTGTTGATAACCTGATCAATATCTTCGTACTCAACGAATTGGTCGATGATCTTCCCTGGCTGGCTGGAAGAAACGACCGAGTCGAGATCCCCCACCGTTTCGGCTTTTCGCCGGTAGCTCCCGGCAACGCATGCGTCCTTGACTCCATTGAGGGAGTTCAGGAACGCTTCCAGGGACTCGGCAGCTTCCTCCACCTCGGACAGCAGCCGGCGCTCCTTCTTCCGCCGTCCGGTCTCCATCGCGGAGAGGATCTGCTCCTCGGCGCGTTTTCCGAACCCTTTCAGCTCCCTGAGCCTGCCCTCGTTGACGGCATCTTCCAGGTCGTCAAGGTTCTCGATTCCCAGCTTCTCGTGGAGTAGCCTGGCGCGTTTTGGTCCGATCTGCGGAATGTGGGTCAGTTCCCTGAGTGATGGAGTCGTCCGCTTGCGCAGTTCCTCCAGATCGTCGAAGCTACCGGTCTCTATGATTCGTTCAATCTTGCCAGCGAGGTCTTTGCCAATCCCTTGAAGCTCGGACAGGTCCTCACCGTTCTCGATCATCTGGCCCAGGTTTCGCCCGAGTTCATCGATCGTTGTTGCCGCCTGCCGGTATGCCCGGATCCGGAACGTGCTTTCATCTTCAAGCTCGAGCAGGTCGGCCATCTCCTGAAACATTGCGACGACATCTGAGTTGTGAACGGCCATAAGCTTCCTCTCGATCACGGTAAGGCCGCGTGGCACACGGATTGTGGACGTGTTCGCGAATGCGCTCGGAGCGTCTCCCTTTGCCCGGACCGGTAGACTCCGGCGTTCACTACCAACCGCACATCGCAGGATGGTCGCCGCGACGAAGAAGCGTTGCAGATGCTCGATCATGAGAGCTGTGAGCGTTCAGAATGAGTTGAGGGATCGGAATGCCGGAGTTACCCGATGTCGAGGTGTTCCGCCGCTACTTCGATGCTACGAGTCTGAATCGACGCGTGGAGCAGGTGGATGTTTCTGATCAGCGCATTCTCGGAGACACCTCCGGGCGTGAACTGCGACGCGCACTGAACGGTCACGTGTTCACGAAGTCCAGGCGTCACGGCAAATTCATGTTCGTCGGGACGGACGGCAGCGCATGGCTTGTCCTTCACTTCGGGATGACAGGCTATCTTCACTTTGCCGAGCGTGGGTCCGAAGTGCCCGGATACACCCGGGTACAGTTCGAGTTCGCCGACGGAGCCAGACTGGCGCTGGTCGATCAGCGTATGCTGGGACTTGTCGGGTTGACGGAAGACCCTGATGAATACGTGTCCGCCCGGAGGCTCGGTCCGGATGTGCTTGCGCTGGATCAGAGCTCGTTCCCGGAGATTCTGGGCAGGCGGAAGGGTTCAGTCAAATCCGCGCTAACAAACCAGAACATTATCGCCGGGATCGGGAACATCTACGCCGACGAGATCCTCTTTAATAGCCGAATTCACCCGAAGACTCAGGTCGGAGATCTGTCACCCGACGATCTCGCAACGATGTTCAGGAAGACCGGGTGCGTGCTCCAGAAAGCGATCGACGCCTCGGTGGACGTCCAGCAGACGCCCCGTACATGGTTGCTTCCTCACCGCTCAGAGGGTAGCGATTGTCCCCGCTGCAGCGCGAAAATCAATGTGATCAAGATGGCAAGCAGAACGACGTATTTCTGCCCTTCCTGCCAGCCCGAGGGTTAAAGGCGGTCACTCCTCGATCGCGTCACGCTCCTTAAGGAACGCGACGAACTCCTCTTCGTCCATAACGGGTGTGTCCTGCTCTTCAGCCTTCTCCAGCTTGGAGCCGCCGCCGGGTCCGGCGACGACGTAGTCCGTCTCGCCGCTGACGCTGGAGCTGGCCTGACCGCCGAGCGATGTAACCAGGCGCTCCGCCTCGTCCCGCGTCCAACGCTCCAGGGAGCCGGTGAACACGAATTTCTGGCCTGCCAGCGGACCCTCGCCCCCGGCAAAGGGGTTGGAGAGCGACAAGCCCGCATTCTGAATTTGCTCCACGATCCCGCGGTTATGGTCGTCGTTGAAGAAGGTGTGAACGCTGCGTGCGGCTTCCCCGCCAACGCCAACGTTTTCCCGCAGTGTCTTCTCGCTGGCTTTCATCACATCTTCGAGGGTTCTGAAGCTCTGCGCGAGTTCCCGTGACGTCTGCATGCCGATCAGCGGGATTCCGAGGCCGTAGATGAACCGGTCGAGCGTGGCCTGCTTGCTCTGTTCGATCGACTGAAGGAGCTTGTGAATAGACTTCTTCCCCATTCCCTCGAGCTGCCCGAGATCATCCTCATCCAGCTCGTAGAGCGACGCGATACTTGAGACGATTTCGGTCTCCACCATCTGTTCCGCGGTCCGGTTCCCCAGACCATCGATGTCCAGCGCCTCTCGCGACGCGTAGTGTTTGATGCGTTCACGGAGCTGAGCCGGGCAGTCCATCCGCGTACAACGAGCATTCTTTTTGTCATCGCTCATAACCACGTTGGACTTGCAGACCGGACACTTGTCCGGCATGGAGAATTTGCGTTCCTTGCCGTTGCGACGCTCTTTGACCGGACCAACGACGTACGGGATGACATCCCCGGCGCGCTCCACAATGACGTCATCTCCGACCAGGATGTCTTTGCGGTCGATTTCGCTCTGATTGTGCAGGGACGCGCGCGTGACCTCCACTCCGCCGATCTGCACCGGCTCCAGAATTGCCACTGGCGTCAGCGCGCCGGTTCGCCCGACCTGAACGTCGATCTCCTTCAGCCTTGTTGTCGCTTGCCGGGATTCGAACTTGTAGGCGATGGCCCAGCGCGGGTTGCGCGAACGAGCGCCGAGTTCTTCCTGGTGATCCAGCCGGTTCACCTTGCAGACGACTCCGTCGATCTCGTACGGAAGGTTGTCTCGCTGCTTCTCCATCTCCGCGTGGTATTTCAGAAATTCGTCGATGTTCTTGCAGCGTTTCGAGTGCGTCTGGTTGATTCGCAGACCCCACGACTTCAGTCGCTGGAGCATCTCGTAGTGCGTGTCTTCTTTTTCTGGCTCGACAATAGCGGCTTCATAAAAGAATGCCCGTAGCGGCCGCTCCGCAGCGACGTTCGGGTCGAGTTGTCGCACCGAACCGGCGGCCGCGTTCCGGGGGTTGGCAAACGGCTTCCGATGGGAGTCTTCAAGCCGCCCATTCAGCTTCTCGAACGCGTCCCTGTCCATGTAGATCTCGCCGCGGACAACCAGGCGTCGTGGCAGGTCCTTCTTCTGCCCGTGCAGCTTCAGCGGGATCTCTCGCATCGTCCGGATGTTGTCAGTGACGTCTTCCCCCGTGTAACCGTCCCCGCGGGTAGACGCTGTTGTGAGTTCGCCATTGACGTAAATCAGTTCGATCGAGAGTCCATCGTATTTCGGCTCCGCCACGAGCTCTACCGACGTCTGATTGAGTTTCTGCTTCACGGTCCTCTCGAACCCGCGGACGTCGTCTTCTTCGCTGACGGCTTTCAGGCTGAGCACTGGAGCCGGGTGACGGACTTCCTGCAGGTCATAACGGGGTTCGCCCCCGACGCGGCGGGTTGGGGAGTTCTCCGTTTGAAGATCGGGAAACTTCTCCTCGAGCGCTTCCAGCGCCGCAAACAACTGGTCGTACTCGGAATCCGAGATGATCGGGTCATCGAGCACATAGTAGCGGTGGTCGTGGTACTCCACTGCCTCGCGTAGTTCCCGGATTGCCCGTTTGGCGTCCTTCTTTGTAGTGATCTCATCCGGGTTGATGTTCGGTTGGTGCTTCTTCGTGGCCATCGCCTGGTCCGTTTCCGTGCGCTGCTGGGTTGAACTCACCAGTGAACGACATCG